>JASJGV010000345.1:0-4966 GCA_033791325.1 Desulfobacterales bacterium
GGCTCGGACACCGGAGAGGAAAAAACGACAGAGGAAGCGGGTCTGGATGGTGCAGAAGAACCTGTGGAAACCGTGCCTGACGATCAGAGGAAAACAGCGATCTTGTCGGACGATGTCGCAAGTGTTCCAGACTATGCAGAGGAAAACCCGGCCGACAAAGAAGGTCCGGACGAAACCGAAGAACCTCCCAAAATAGTCTATGTCGGTCGGATGAAAACGGTCGTCAAGATCGGTCTGCGAATAGCGCTGGTGGTATATACGCTTTTCTGGATACTGCAGGTGTGGGGAATTAACTTATCTATTGGTGAAGCCATTTCAAGGGCGCTGTCCAGTATACTCATCACCGTGGCGGTTTGTTATGTGGTCTGGGAGCTCATCAATGCCAAGATACAGCAAAAAATTAAAGAAGAAATGCCCGAAGAGGATGAGGAAATGGAAGAGGGCGGTGCTGGCGGCAGCCGCCTGGCCACCCTGCTGCTGCTGCTGCGGCGTTTTTTTCTGTCCGTCATTGTGATTATGGCTACCCTGGTCGCCCTGGCAAGTGTCGGTATTGAAATCGGCCCGCTCATTGCCGGTGCCGGGATTATCGGTCTGGCCATAGGGCTGGGCGCCAAAGAGCTGGTAACCGATATTATTTCCGGGTTATTCTTCATGCTCGATGATGCCTTCCGGATCGGTGATTACATCGATATCGGCGGCACCAAAGGCATGGTCGAGAAACTGTCCATCCGCTCTATGAAGTTGCGTCATCCACGGGGCATGGTCAATACGGTTCCTTTTGGAAGTATCGGCACCGTCACCAACTTCAGCCGGGATTACATCATCACCAAGCTCGATTTTCGTATGAAATATGACACGGATGTGGAGAAAGTCAGGAAAATCATTAAAAAGAAAGTCTACATGGAAATAATGAAAAACGAGGCGCTGGGGCCAAAACTGCTCGCGCCCATCAAATCCCAGGGTGTCCGCCAGATGGAAGATTCCGCCATGGTCATGCGTGTCAAATATAAGACGGCACCCGGCGAACAGTTTGCCATCCGCAAAGAAGTGTATCGTCTGATGAGAGAGGCTTTCGAGGAAGCCGGCATTGAATTTGCGCACAGGAATGTCACGGTCTATATGCCGCCCGATACAAGCCAGACCGCCTCAAATTCTGAAAACACCGCTGACAAGCTGCAACAGGCAGCTGCAGCTGCAGCTGCTCTTTTAGACGAGCAGGAGGAGAAAGAAAAAGCGGAAGCAGCGAAGAAAAAATGAGCGATGAAATTGACGGTGCCCTTAGGGGGGCTTTATCTGACGATTTCTTTGAAGGGTGTCAGCGTTACCTTGTCGCTGCATCTCTTTCAGCAAATACGCGGGAACACTTAAGCCTTTTTCCCAATGGCTCCTGCCAAGAACGGGTGACATGACAATGGCGTCAAAAAAGAAATATTACAATATCGTGATGTACTCCCACGACACCTACGGCCTGGGTCATATCCGGCGAACCATGGCCATTGCGTCTCAACTGCGGCATCTCGACACCAATGTCCTCATTCTGACAGGTTCGCCCCTGGCGGGAAGGTTTTCTTTTCCTGAGCGTGTCGATTTTGTGCGTATCCCGGGTATGATAAAAAAAACCAACCAGGAATACCTTCCCATGTCCATCAAAATCAATGCCGGCCACGCTCTGGACATCCGGAAAAAAATCATTATTGCGGCCGTGAAAGCGTTCCAGCCCAACCTGTTTATTGTCGACAAGGAGCCCTTGGGCTTGAAAAGAGAAATCCTGCCGACACTCAAATGGCTGAGAAAAGCATGCCCCCATACCCGCACTGTTCTGGGTCTCCGGGATATCATGGATGATGCGAAAACCATTAAGGAGCACTGGGAGAAAAAGAAAATCTACCAGGCTTTGGATAAATATTACAGTGAGATCTGGGTCTATGGCAGCCAGGGCTTTTACGATCCTGTCAAAGAGTATGATATTCCCGGGAACCTCCATCGGAAAATTCATTTCACCGGCTACATTCCCCGTCAGGTCATATCGAGAAAAGATGCCATGCAGGAGAGGAAGCGGCACAGGATCAAAGAGACGGACAAGCTGGTGGTTGTGACCACCGGCGGTGGTGGTGACGGCTACCCCATCTTGGATGCTTATCTGTCCATGCTGGAGCTTCAAGGGCCGACCATACCCTACAAGAGCATCCTGATAACGGGCCCTTTTATGCCCAAAGCCCAACGGAAAGATATTTTCAATCGAGCCAGGAAACTAAAAGTCAAAGTGTTTCATTTTTACCGGCAAATGGAAAAAATTCTTGCAGCGGCAGATCTGGCGATCAGCATGGGAGGCTACAATACGGTTTGTGAACTGATGAGTCAGAAAACGGTTTCCCTTCTCATCCCACGCGAAACACCCCGTTTAGAGCAAACCATTCGTGCCCAGTGTTTTAAAGCACAGAACCTGTTGGACTACATCCCCTGGAAAGCGCTTTCGCCTGAATTGTTTCGGATAAAAGTCGACAATTTGCTGAACAACCCGGAGGCATATCTTAATGCCATGTCAAATTTCAATATGACCGGTCTGGATGTCATGTGCCGACGTATCCAGGCGTTCAAAGAAACATCCGTGTCGTCGTGTGAAGATGTTTGATGATCCTTTTTTCGCTGACGGAAACCGGTGGAATAGAGGGGCTTCCCCTGGTGACAATTCCTACCTGGTAATCGTGGTGTCTGCGTTTAGACCCACCGCGTCTCCCCTGTAATAAGCCACCGGGACTGTTTTGTTTTCACTGATTGACATCCCCATCAGATCATGTATGTTCGTTTATGAACCTAATATCCCATAATCTTTCGTTGAAAGGAGGTTTCAATGGCGTACAAATTTGAGGTTTATAAGGACAAAAAGGGCGCGTATCGATTTCGTTTCAAGGCGCCCAATGGGCAAGTCATGTTTTCGGGTCAGGAGTATAAGCAAAAGACGTCTGCAACAAATGCGATAGAATCTATAAAAAAGAATGTTGCAGATGCTGTGATAGATGATCAATCTTAGATTAGAAGCTATCTCAAATCAAAAAGGCAGAGTCTCTTAGCGGCTTTGCCTTTTGCTTGGAACCAGTAAATGATTCGACTATCCTCGAAATTGGGTCGGTTTTCAGTTGTCGCTATGATGGTCCACGTCGCATCGGAAGGCTCAGCTATTGCAGGGATAACTGCAGCCGGGGGGGCAGGTGGTGGATATTCCCAGGGAGATGTCGTTCTATTAATAACTTACATCTTGATGGCATTGGTTTTTTCTTTTCTCTGCAGTGTGGCCGAAGCGGTTCTACTGAGTATTACCCCATCTTATATCGTGGAGCTTCGTGGTAGAAAGCCAAAACTTGCGGCCTTGCTGAAAAAATTGAAGCAAGACAATGTAGACCAGTCTCTCGCCGCAATCTTAACCTTGAACACGATTGCCCATACAGTGGGCGCCATCGGATCTGGATCCAAAGCCACCGTGGTGTTCGGCAGCGCCTGGTTCGGTCTGTTTTCCGCTTTAATGACTCTGATGATATTATTTTTGTCAGAAATCATCCCAAAAACCATTGGTGCGGTGTACTGGCGATCTTTGGCTGGCCTTACGGCGAAATTTGTACAAATATTGATCTGGGCTTTGTTTCCTTTGATCTGGATTTCAGAATTTCTGACACGGCTTATCGCTCGTGGCAAAACCAGCCATATATTCAGCCGTGAGGAGTTTATCGCCATGGCCGATATCGGAGAAGAATTCGGAAAAATCGATAAGCACGAATCGCGGATTATCAAGAATCTGTTCCGGTTCGATGTTCTGACTTCCAGCGACATCATGACACCCCGAACGGTAATTTCAAGCTTGCCCCAAGGTATGATGGTAAAAGAGGCCCTGGCTGTAAAGCCACCTGTGACGTTTTCTCGCTTACCTCTTTATCGGACGGATATAGATCATATTACAGGTTTCATCCTCAGGGATGATCTTTTGCTTTTTATGGCACGTGATCGCGGTGAGGTCATAATAGAAACACTAAAACGGGAAATTAAAACAGTTCCCGGCAACATGTCCCTGTCGAACCTGTTCGAATTTTTTCTGGAACAGCGCCAACACATCGCCATCGTAATTGATGAGTACGGGGGAACCAGGGGCCTGGTGACCATTGAAGATGTTATTGAAACGCTGGTGGGTATGGAAATCGTCGATGAGATGGATCAGGTGGAAGACATGCAGGCCCTGGCGCGTCGTCAATGGGAAAAACGGGCTAAAACGCACAGCCTGCAAGAGAGTACTGATAAAGGATACCTATGAAATGTCCACTCTGCAATTGCGAAAGACTAACATTCTTCGTAGGTTCTGCCGTTTGGCAGTGCTTTGCATACTTTAGTATTCCGAGGAGTTGAAGCAAGGGGCCAACACAGTAGTTGGGCAAAAAACTTTTTCGAGATAGCTTCTATCGGGGTTGGGAGGAGGAACATGCGTTGGCGTGGAAAGCGTAAAAGCAGCAATGTAGAAGACCGACGAAGTATGCGTGCTTCCGGGCGCGGCAGCTCAGGCAGCCGGGGCGGCATGTTAAATCTGCTTCCCATGGTATTTAAGTTTTTAGGCTTCAAAGGTACCGCAATACTGGTGGTGTGTGTGGGTGCTTACGGTTTGTTTACCGGGAACCTTGGTAATATGTTAGGCAGTCTTGGCTTACAGCAAAATACTGAAACCCGTATGTCTACAGAGCCGCTGCGGGAAACTACAGAAGAAAAAGAGCTGGTAGATTTTGTTTCAGTCATCCTGGCCGATACCGAAGAAACCTGGAGCACGTTGTTCCAACAAAAGGGGAAAACATATCAGCAACCACGCCTTGTACTGTTTCGGGACTCAGTAAAATCTGCTTGCGGAATGGCTCAGTCAGCCATTGGGCCTTTCTATTGTCCCGGCGATCAGCAAGTCTACATCGACCTTGGTTTTTTTGACCAATTAAAA
>JASJGV010000346.1:0-3487 GCA_033791325.1 Desulfobacterales bacterium
CGAGCCTTCAAAATCCAGGAAGAAGCTGTAGTTGCTTGGTTCCGAGCGCAGCGGCATTGACGCAATTCTTGTCAGGTTGATGTCGGCTTCAGCAAAGAGACGCAGGACGCCGTAAAGACTACCGGCCGTGTGGGACGTGGCAAAGATAATCGACGTCTTGTTGCCACCACTGACATTCGCCTCTTTGGACAAAAGCAGAAACCGGGTTGAATTGGACGGCCCGTCCTGGATTGTCTGTTTAATAATTTCTAGATTGTAGAGCTCCGCACTCAAGGCGCTGGCGATGACCGCTGCCGCTTTTAGATTGTCCCGTGCAAGCATTTTTGCCGCACCTGCCGTGTCATAGAAAGGTCTTGGTTCGAGCTTATTCCGGGTGAGAAACCCCCGGCACTGTGCCAGGGCCTGAGGATGTGAATAGACCATTCGAATTTCCCGGTAATCAGTATCTTCGGTTGCCAGAAGACAGTGATTCACCGGTACCTTGGCTTCACCGATAACCTTCAGCCGGGTGGTGGTCAGCAGCTCATTGACCTGTGTTACGGCGCCTTCAAGTGAATTTTCCACCGGCACCACACCCAGGTCCAGGGAGCCTTCTTCGACTCCGCGAAAGACGTCCACAAATTCCATGCAGGGAATATAGGCACCCTCTGGAACCAGCCGGCGGGATGCCACCTCCCCGTAAGCGCCGTGCTCACCTTGAAAAGCTACCAGGGGACGATCTTCTTTCTGCAGGCGTTTGCTTTCCGTGATAATGGTCTGCAGCAGTTGCTTTGAGAAAGATCCTTCGATGAGATCCAGGTTCATCCGCTCGATTTGAGCGAGCATGGTTTTTTCCCTTTCAGGATCACTGACGGTCTTCTTGAATTTATTGGAGCGCAACGCCAGCCCCATTCGCTCTTGGAGAATGACCAGGAGTTCCCTGTCAATTTTATCGATTCGGCTGCGAATCTCTTCCAGTTTCATGTTTCACCTCGTTTAGATGTGTTGATAATATTAGAAGCTAACTCAAAAATATCTTTTAGTCCAAAATCTTTTTTTTGAGATGGTTTCGAATCTCTGGGTTCCCATTTAATGTCTTACACGGCGTTTTCCAAAAATGAGTGCAAGGGACGGACACGATCCATCAAGTGGGCGAACATGACTGGTGTCAGGGCCTGATCTGCATCGCAGAGTGCTTCTTCCGGCTTGGCATGAACCTCTACGATTAATCCGTCACAACCTGCTGCAACAGCAGCCAGGCTCATGGGTTCTATCAGACTTAGACGCCCTGTGCTGTGGGTCGGGTCAACAATAATGGGAAGATGGGTCAGTTCTTTTATCGCGGGAACGGCACTGAGATCAAGGGTGTTTCGGGTATACTTTTCAAATGTCCGGATACCCCTTTCACAAAGAATGACGTTTGGATTCCCCTCACTCAGAATATACTCGGCACAGTTCAACCATTCCAATAGCGTGGAGTGCATGCCCCGTTTCAGTAACACCGGTCGTCCGGATTTTCCGACCTCTTTTAACAACGCAAAATTCTGCATGTTTCGAGTTCCGATTTGCAGAACATCTGCAAACTCCGCAATCCAGCTGACATCCCGGGGATCGATAACCTCTGTAACGATGGGCATACCGGTCTCTTTTTTTGCTTTTTCCAATATTTTCAGTCCCTGAAGACCCAATCCCTGACATGCATAAGGTGATGTCCGGGGCTTGAAAGCACCCCCGCGCAGCATGTTGGCCCCGGCCTGTTTTACTGCGTGAGCTGCCTCAAGCATCTGCTCTTCGCTTTCGACGCTGCAGGGACCGGCAATGATCACAAGTCCGGATCCAATGGTGACACCATTGATGTCGATCGTTGTTCGTTTGCCGGGTTCCCGCGAAGCGAGTTTTAAATTTTTCATGAAATGTTCTTTCCCCTAAAAAAAACCCCGAGAAATCAATTCTCAGGGCCTAAAAAACCCCGAGCGGCCTGAAATGTCCACCCGGGGAACTTCTCTATCTGTGGTTGTCAGATAACCGGATGGACGCCTCTAAAGCAAAAGAAGAAGCGCCCAAAATGGTAAGGTATTGATTGATTATGGTTTATGGCTATGTTGATTGCTTTCCTCATGTGAGCGTGTAGACATATTTAAAGGAGAGTAATTTGTCAAGAAAAAATTATCACTTGACCCATGCTGTTTTTTTTTAGTATGAATTCCGGATGGTTAAATTTGAATTCTCCGCTGTTTGCAGCGCCGGATAATGGGCCGAAGTTAATCCAAAAACCGGGAATGAGTGGCTTTTATGAAAACTGTAATGATTGTCGACAATGACCCGATCATGCTTGAAATTATAGCGAGCTTGTTGAGGGATCATGGTGTTTATTTCCGGATCATAAAAGTTGAAAACATAGCCAAAGCTTTGAAGCTTATCGATAGGGTAGTGATCGACCTGGTGATTACCGGTCTTCGGGTGCCAGAGGAAGACAGTATTTCTTTCATTGAAAAACTGAAAGAGTCCCTGCCAGATGTATCGCGAGTGGTTCTGACCGATGTGGTATCATCGACCTTAAAATCAAAAATTGATCAGGTGGGTGTTTCCGCTTACCTGGAAGAGCCCATCAATATGGATGCGCTTACCGAGTTGTTGCTGGCTGAACTTAAGATAGCATATGGCGGCCGTATCCGTGATATCAGTCTTTCATCATTTACCCAAATGCTCGAACTGGAAGGAAATTCTTGTGTTCTGCGCGTACGTGGCGGTCATGAAACCGGAGAGCTGTTCTTCAGCAAAGGTGAGTTAGTTGCGGCAAAACTCGGGGAGGTGAGCGGCAAAAAAGCTGCCGTTGACATTCTGGGATGGCCCAAAACCCTGATAGATATTGATTTTGCACCGTTTGAGAAAGAGCGGGAAATCAATATCCCCCTGATGAGCCTTTTGCTGGAAAGCCATAAGGCCGAGGATGAACGGCAGGTAAAAAATGCCGAGATGCGGCAACACCAGCGATATGACTGCCATATCACAGTAGAGTTCGATATCAGTGACTGGTCTTACGAGGGGATTATAAAAAATATCAGCCTCGGCGGTGTTTATATCGAAACCCACCATCCCGTGACGGTCGGTAGTGAAATTATGTTGGCCATGACGTCTTTAGATGACTGGAGACACTGTACGATCAAGGGTACGGTTGTTCGCAGAGATGCTAAAGGGGTCGGAGTGGTATTCCAGGGTTTGAGTCTCTATCAGCAACAGGTTATCCAATCTTATCTCAAATCGGATCTAAGCGCCGGGGTGGCCTAGTGATTTTATACCGCTTGTCATAATAATGTTCCGAAAATAGGATCGCGGCATAAGGGTTTGTAGCAGAAAAACGGTCCTCAATCGGAACGTTTTTCTGACAACCCCTATAACATCTCGAATCACATCCAGTGTCTGATCGTTACGGGATGTCCTTTTCCCGAAATTTTTCTGCCCACAGGGATTGATAATCGAACCTGCCCAATCCAATGATATTGTAATC
>JASJGV010000347.1:0-4901 GCA_033791325.1 Desulfobacterales bacterium
ATGTGTAGTTGATGACATGGTCCATGCCTTCGATATGAATACCGCGCCCGGCCACATCGGTTGCCACCAGCGCCCGTACCTTTTTGTTCTTGAAATCATTTAGACGGCGAATTCTTTTATTTTGGGGAACATCACCGGAAAGTTCGGCGCAGTTGATCCCGTAGCGGGTCAGCATTTCCGCCAGCCGTCTGACTTCATCACGCCTGTTGCAAAAAATGAGTACCCGATCCAGGTTCTGTTTAGAAATAATATTGAACAGCAAGGCAAATTTTTCGCTGAGCGTCACCAGGTAGACGATCTGGTCCACTGTATCCACTGCAATCTGTTCCGGTTCGATTTCAATGGTTACAGGGTCACGGGTCCATTGCTCGGCCAGCCGGGTGACCTCCCTGGTCAGGGTTGCGCTGAAAAGCAGTGTCTGGCGCTTATCCTTATTCGGTGTGCTGTAAATGATTTTGCGGACGTCAGGGATAAATCCCATATCGAGCATCCGGTCGGCCTCATCAATTATCATCACCTCAACCCTTTTCAGGTTAAGGTCACCTCGCCGCTGAAAATCGAGCAGTCTTCCTGGAGTGGCCACAACGAGATCTACGGCTGCATTGGTCAACTGTCTCTTCTGCTTTTCGTAATCCATGCCCCCGAATACAGAAACGATTTTAAGGTTGCAATACTTGGCGAGCTGACGTGCTTCCTCGGAGATCTGGAGTACCAATTCCCGTGTGGGAGCTATAACCAGGACTCTGGGGGTGCCAGGTTTTCGTTTGCCCTGGATAGGCTTGTTCAGCACCCGGGTAATAATGGTGATTAAAAAGGCAGCTGTCTTCCCCGTACCTGTTTGAGCGCGACCGGTGGCATCCTTGCCGGACAGAGTACTGGGAAGGATTTCAGTCTGGATAGGTGTGCAGTACTTGAAGCCAAGATCAAAGATGGCATGAAGCAGTGGTATGGGCAGATCGAAATCGTGGAACCGGGTCTTGCCTTCAAGCGGATCAACCTTGAAATTGGATATATCCCACTTTTCAGCCAAAGAGGCGCCTGGTGCTTCGATTTTGGTGCTTATTGTCCGGTGGTTTGGTTTTCCTTTCTTTCGGGGGGGGCGTCTTCGGTGGGCATTACTTTTCTGCTCAGATTGTAACGGCCCGGGTTTGGGTTCGGTGGTGGAACGCTTGCTTTGCGGTGATTTTTTTGTGGAACTGATTTTTCCTTCTACTGGCGCTTTGGATTTTTTTCTAAATTTATTCAAAACCTTTTGTAAAATACTTTGCATTAACCCTTCTTTAAAAAGCCTGCAGCTTTCTTTGCATTGACACCCTCTCACTGAGTTGAAAGGGTATTTTCGTTAGCACGGTTTCATTTCTATAATGTAGATTCGTTTTGTATCTTAAGATTATCATATCTTCACTAAAGATGATAATATGCTTTTCTTAACATATGTTTTCAAACTAACCAACAGTATTAATAATAATAGGGGACGCCCCTTAATTTATAAGTTTCATTTTTATCTGAAAAATGATAAAGATTTTTTATGCCACGCAGCGCACGTATTGATGCCCCTGGTGCCCTTCATCATATCATTGTAAGAGGCATCGAGCAAAGAAACATATTTAATGACGATACCGACAGATTAAATTTATTGGATCGGCTGGGAAATGTGCTTTTAGAAACCAATACCCAGTGTTTTGCATGGGCCCTGATCCCCAATCATTTCCACCTTCTACTGCGCACGGGTGCTTATCCGATTTCTACTCTGATGCGCAGGCTTTTAACCGGGCATGCCATTTATTTTAACCAACGACACCGCCGAAGCGGCCACCTATTTCAAAACCGATATAAATCGATTCTTTGTCAAGAGGATGTTTATCTATTGGAACTTGTCCGTTATCTTCATCTAAATCCGATTCGGGCCGGACTAGTACCAGATATGAAAGCACTGGACTACTATCTTTTTTGCGGGCACGCCGTTATCATGGGGAAAAGGGAACAGGTGTGGCAAGATGAAGACTATGTGTTGCAGCTGTTCGGGAAAAAGAGGTCAGTGGCACGCCGCCATTACAAAAGATTTGTTCAAAATGGTATTCAGTTGGGGAAACGGATCGAACTCACCGGTGGGGGACTTATCCGAAGCAGCGGCGGATGGTCTGTGGTCAAGTCTCTTCGTCGTACACACGTTCACCTGAAAAGCGATGAACGTGTGCTGGGTGACTCTGACTTTGTTGAACGGGTCTTGAAGATCGCCAATGAATCTCTGGAAAGGAAATATCGTTTAAAGTCGCAGGGCTATGACATGGATAAACTTGCTCACAGAGTGGCAACCATTTACTCCATCAAGCCGGAAGAATTATTTCAGCCTGGAAAGCAAGCGATAAAAGTTAAGGCAAGAAGTCTTTTCTGTTATTGGGCGGTTAGAGAATTGGGGCTTACAATGGTTGCTCTGTCGCTAAAACTCAATATTTCGCAGCCGGCGGTCAGTTTGAGTGTTCGCCGTGGAGAGCAGATAGCATCAGAGAATAAATATTTATTGGTGAATGATTAAAACTTATAATTTAAGGGGCGTCCCCTATATTGGTGTTGGTGTCGAAAGGCGGGGTAGCGTGGTTGCGGGCAGGCTCGAGGAAGATTTGATTAGAACCAGCGCCATGGGCAGGGAGTGTAATCGGCCCGTGGAATCCTATGGACAGTTGGATTCTGAAAAGGGTGTCACACGGCCCGAGGGGTCACCGGCTGACAAAGTGCTGCGCGATTTTACGGTGAAACGCATGCTGGAAACCGGTCTTACGGTAAATGTAGACCGTGTAGGTAATATTTTCGGAAGAAGGGAAGGTATACGGCAGCATGAAAAAACCGTTATGATCGGTTCGCACCTTGACAGTGTGATAAATGGCGGTCATTTGGACGGTGCTCTGGGTGTTTTTGCCGGGATTGAAGCTGTCGCGCGACTTCGTGACGAAGATTTCCCTAACGGGCATCCCATTGAAGTGGCAGCTTTCACTGGAGAGGAGGGGTCGTCATTTGAAGTGGGAGCCATGCTGGGAAGTGCGGTTTTGACCGGGAAAATGAGCGTGGAGGAGGCTCTTTCAATAAAAAATACCCAAGGTCGGACCCTCGGTTATGTGCTCGCAGAAATCGGGTACAAGGGTGAATTTACGCACAGGATTGATGATATCGACGCTTTTTTGGAGTTGCACATCGAACAGGGTCCGGTTTTGGACAGCGAGGAAATTTCCGTGGGGATCGTGACGCATATTACCGGTATTGCCTGGCTCAAGTCCATGGTCACCGGCCACGAAAACCATGCGGGCACCACACCCATGCATTTGCGACAAGACGCCCTTGTGGCGGCTGCTGCTGTCGTCGGATTTTTAGATAGGCGGGCTAAGGAGATGGCCACATCCCTTAGTTCTTCCATTGTGGGCACAACTGGCCATTTCAGGGTATCCCCGAATAACATCAACGTTATCCCGGGGTCGGTGGCATTGGGGCTTGACATAAGGGCTGCTTCACTTGAAGCCATGAAACAGTTAACCGATGAAACCACAGCATTTTTAAAAGGACTCGAGCCAGCATACGGTGTCGGGGTGCAGGTGGAACCGGTCGAAGCGCAACCTCCTGTGGACTTGTCTGCCGAGATTTCGGAGATTTTTGAAAATTCGGCCACCCAGGCCGGTATTCGGTTCAGGAGAATGGCCAGCGGTGCAGCACATGATGCACAGAACATGACCGCCATCGCCAGGACCGGGATGATTTTTGTGCCAAGCGTCAAGGGCATCAGCCATTCGCCCATGGAATGGACCGGGTGGAAGGACATTGAAAAGGGAGTGGCCGTATTAACCGGTGCGCTTAAATCCCTGTCCGCTTAAAAAAAAGATGGTTTTAAAAGTGCCAGGTCAACCAGACATACACCCAGTCGTCGGGCGTGGTGCTAATCGTCATTGGGCTGTGTGGCTCACATCGGTACACACGCCCTAAAGGATTTCAGGAATGGACATCATCCACGTATTTGCCATCTTGATTACCATCACAGCACTCTTCAGCTACATTAATTTGCGGTACATTGGGCTTCCGGTGAGTATCGGCGTCATGGTGATTGCGCTGGGCCTGTCCCTGCTGGTGAATGCGTTGTCCTGGTGTGGTTTTCACCTTGAGGATCCTGTCCGGGATTTTTTGCAGCAGATCGATTTTGACAAAACCCTGCTTCAGGGGATGCTCAGTTTCCTTCTTTTTGCCGGCTCGCTGCATATCAATATCAATGACCTATCAAATAAAAAATGGAGTATCGGTGCACTGGCAACCATCGGGACCCTCCTGTCAACTTTTCTGGTGGGTACCTTAACCTGGAGCGTGCTGAATTGGTTTGGTGTCAATCTATCCTATATCTATTGTCTGCTTTTTGGCGCGCTGATTTCGCCCACCGATCCCATCGCCGTTTTGGGGATTCTGAAAACCGCCGGTGTTCCGAAAAGCCTTGAGACCAAGATAGCCGGGGAGTCGCTTTTCAATGACGGTGTGGGCATTGTCCTATTTTTAATTATACTTGAGATGGCCACCGGTGCTCACGAGGTCAGTCTGACCCAGGTCGGATTCCTTTTCACACAAGAAGTCCTGGGCGGGGCTGTTTTTGGCCTGTTGCTTGGTTACATGGGGTATTTGCTGCTCAAGAGTGTGGATAACTACCAGGTCGAGATTTTACTGACCCTGGCGATGGTTGCAGGGGGATATACACTGGCCGATACCCTTCACCTGTCCGGCCCAATCGCCATTGTCTGTGCAGGTCTGTTGATTGGAAACCAGGGACGCCTTCTTGGGATGTCTGATGAAACCCGCCATCGAATGGATGTTTTCTGGGAATTGATCGATGAAATCCTCAATGCCCTTTTATTCGTTCTCATTGGTTTGGAAGT
>JASJGV010000348.1:0-3884 GCA_033791325.1 Desulfobacterales bacterium
ACCTGTCGGAATACCGAGCGCACATAAATCATCGCAGGAACAATCAGACCATTATGTTGGGGTTCTCCGATGGAACAAAGGATGGCGGATACCTTCAGGCCAACTGGTCTATCTACGAAACAAAAGAGAAATTATCGACTGTTTGTGATGCGTTCGGCATCAACGCCATATTCTTTGATGGCCGGGGCGGTCCACCGGCACGAGGTGGGGGTAAAACACATCGTTTCTATGCTTCACAAAGCCCCAAAATAGCCAATCATGCCATTCAATTAACCATACAAGGTCAGACGATTACCAGTATGTATGGGACGAAGGCACATTTTATCCACAACTGCGAGCAACTGCTCACCGCTGGATTGTCCAACAGCTTGTTTGAAAAAGAAAATACCATCTCCGAAAAATCAAGACAATTGATAGAGACCATGGCCCGTTTGAGTTTTGAGAAGTACACGGCGCTTAAACTTCACAAAATGTTTATCCCCTATCTGGAGAACAAAAGCACGCTAAGGTATTATGCTAAAACCAATATCGGGAGCAGGCCGGCTAAAAGAGGTGATAATAAAAAACTGGAATTAAAAGATTTGAGGGCCATTGCGTTTGTGGGCTCCTGGAGCCAGCTGAAACAAAATGTCCCTGGTTACTACGGTATCGGAACGGCCCTGCAGTCCCTGGTAAATGATGGTCGGACAGAGGATTTAAAAATATTATTTAGAGAAGTGCCCTTCTTTAAAACACTCATACTGAACAGCATGATGTCATTATCCAAATGTTATTTTGAATTGACTGGTTATATTGCCAAAGATAAAGAATACAAGGCGTTCTGGGAAATGCTGTTTGAGGAATATAAATTGTCAAAAAAAATGGTGCTGCTCATATCCGGATACAGCATGTTGATGGAAGAAGAACCCGTATCAAGGAGTTCGATTGAAATCAGGGAACAAATCGTTTTGCCCTTGCTGGTCATCCAGCAATATTCATTGCAGAAAATAGAAGCCCATTCCAGGCAGCGGGCCGTTTATGAAAAAATCGTCGAGCGGTCATTATATGGCAATATCAATGCGAGCAGAAATTCCGCCTAGTTTCAACCGGATGCAAAGACCGAAAATGATCTGAATCGCAATACAAATAGAAGGATTTCGAAACATGGACATCTGGTTTGTGGTCATGGAACTGGTGATGCTTCTGGGCGGCGCATTTCTTCTGGGCGCCCTGGCCCAGCGTCTGGGGCAGAGTACCATTCTTGGATATCTTTTAGCCGGTGCGATTGTCGGCCCCCTGCTGTTCAACACGGCAGCTGTCAACCAGGCTTCTGAACTGGGGGTCGCCCTGCTGCTGTTTTCCATCGGGCTGGAGTTCAGCTTCAAACAGCTGATGAAAATGGGTCGCATGGCATTTGGTGGGGGATCGCTCCAGGTAGTAACAACCATGCTGGTGGTGACCCTGGTAATGTATTCCATGGTGGGTCTTCCCCGTGCCCTGACGCTGGGGGCCATTCTGGCGCTGAGTTCCACCACCGTGGTGCTACGTGTGCTGATGGATCGAATGGAAATTGATTCCGTCAAAGGCCGGGCATGTCTGGCCATTCTTCTGCTGCAGGATATTGCCATCGTGCCTCTGGCCTTGATGGTGAGCTTCTTTACGCCGGCTGCAGCAGAGATGAATATCGGACTGCACATCCTCAAGGTGATCCTGTCAATCATCGGGCTGGCCGGTGTTTTCTATTTGCTGCTCTATCATCTGGCTCCGATACTGCTGAGCGAAGCCAAACTTTTTGCCAATCGGGAGTTGACTGTTCTGTTGAGCATCGCGGTGGGACTCGGTGCAGCCTGGGCAGCTCACAAGCTCCATCTTTCCCCGGCACTGGGTGCCTTTGTAGCGGGCATGCTGCTGGGTGAATCCCCCTTTGCCACTCAGGTTCGGGCCGACATCGGTTCCATGCGCATTATCATGGTCACCCTGTTTTTTGCTTCCGTAGGTATGCAGGCCAGGCCCATGTGGTTTGTCATGCACCTGCCCTGGATCGTTCTTGTTTCCATTCTCGTTCTGATATTAAAAACCGGGATAATTTACGGCGTGGCCCGTCTGTTCAGCCTCGACAACCGCCAGGCCCTGGCAACAGGTATCACCCTGAGCCAGGTGGGCGAGTTTTCGTTTGTATTGGCGGCCACTGCCCGCAGTGGTGGTGTCCTCACAACCGATACAGTGGATCTTTTGGTCTCGGTGATCATCGTGTTGATGCTGGTTACGCCCTTTTTGATTAACCATGCGGACAGACTGGCCGAACGACTAATGGCACTAATACATCATCGCAAGCCAATGACAGTCCAGGACCCTTCTCCATCCCAACAATCGAGCACTTTCAACCAGGTACTGGTGGTGGGACTGGGACCGGCCGGACAACGGGTAGTCCAGACCCTGATGGAACACCAGCTAAAACCCGTTCTTATCGATGTGAATCCCAAAAGCCGTGATTATGCGCGGCAACTGGGGCTTCGTCTTCATCTGGGAGATGCGGCTCACGAAGAAATTTTAATGCACGCTGGTCTTGCAGAGATGTGTCTGGCAGTAGTGACGGTTCCCGATCCCCATTCTGCAGTCCAGATCGTATCGATGATCCGGCGCCTTAGGCCCAATATTCATATTGCTGTTCGTTGTCGGTACAACCGACACATGTCAGATCTTCAGAATGCTGGTGCCAATATTATCGTCGACAGCGAGATCACCGTCGGGGATATGATAGGTCAACAGATAGTGGCTCATCTCATCGATGAATCAGGCGCTCTAATCACATGTCGTCTGAGCGGACAGGTACCAGAATAAAATCACCTGAGCGATTTTATCAAACGCGACCTTGTCGCTCCAAAAATAACCTAATCCAAATTGATTTTAGCCCTCTCTGAAAGGAGCGGGGAAGAAGCATTTTTTATGGTTGAAAAAGACAGTATCTTTTTAACGATAGAACAAGCCATTGCAGCCGTGTGTCTGGATTTCAGACAGTATGAGCCACAAGTTCTCCTTTTTAGTGAAATCATCAACGTGCTATCCAAAGAAAACATCATCGCTAAACGTGAAATCGGGAAAAACGGCATCTGGATCAGTATGGCTGGTCAGCAGAAAATGTGATGGATGGACGGATCCGAATTGATAGAAAGCATGTGTGAAATTATTTCCAACAGCAAACCAGACCCCGATGTGCTGGCGGCTGTGTGTTCCCGGGTCTTCCAGACGCGTGCATTCCCGGAGGAATATGCCACAAACGGCCAACCAGGCGTTCGAATATTGACGGGCATGGAAGATTTCACCTGTCGTCAATGCGGCAAGTGCTGCCGCACACTTGATTATCACAATGAAGTCACTGCAGACGATGTGGCCCGGTGGAAGCATACAAACAGAAACGGCGTTCTGGATTGGGTGGGTTCTTTTCAAAAGAATGGCCGTGAGTCGGTGTACCGGGTCTGGATAAAACCGGGTACCAGAGAATTTGCCGAGACATGCCCTTTTTTACTGAAAAAACCCCATGAAAAAATCTGGATCTGCGATATACATGATGTCAAACCACGAATCTGCCGTGACTATCCGGTAAGTAAAAAGCACGCCATCATGACCGGATGCCCGGGATTCAGAAAGGGTGTCACGTCTTGAACCACAACAGCGAGCGCATTCCCCGCTGCTTGCGGCGGGGAGTTTCAATCGTGAATAAATATTATTGCCTTGATGTTAGAATTTTCTGCACTATATTTTATAGGAATTTTAATCACGATAACAACACTGAAAGGCGATATCATGAAAAAAACAATACATTGGGTCATATTCATAGCAGTCTTATTGGTTGTAGCGACAGGTTGTGCAAAAGACAAACGCTATCACCAGTCGGAACTTCCGGA
>JASJGV010000349.1:0-4543 GCA_033791325.1 Desulfobacterales bacterium
TTAATTGGGATTTCTGAAAAACAGTGTGGGCATTCCTTGGTTGTTGGTTCTTCTGGCGGAGCCTCTTCTTCTCTTTTCAGTTTATTTAGGTTTTTAATAACCAGAAAAATAGCAAAGGCGACAATTAAAAAACTAATTATGGTATTAATAAACATTCCATAATTAATCGTGACTGCTCCAGCTTTCTGAGCCTCCGCAACAGTGGCAAATGTCCCGTCAACAGAAGCTTGTTTTATTACCAGAAATAGATTTGAAAAATCGACATTACCAAGTAACACACCAATTGGCGGCATGATCACATCGGCAACCAGTGATTTGATAATAGTACCGAAAGCAGCACCGATAACAATTCCGACTGCCATATCAATGACATTTCCTTTCATTGCAAATTCTTTGAACTCTTTAAACATTTAATTTCCTCCTTTTGATGTTATTTTGTGCCAAGCTTTCATGGGTTCTATATCCTGCCAGGCTATGTGCATTCTTATTTGAGCACATTACCCAGAAGAGCTCGTAAACCACCGCCGCCTTTTTCTTGGACAAATGAAAGGACAATGGGAACAAACTTACCCACCATACTACTATCTAATCCAAGTTTAGAAAAACCATTTGCAAGGCTTGCAATATTGCCCAGCTTTGAAGCGCCACCACCTAAACCTGAAGCTAATCCTCCAAGAGCAGTTCCAATCCCTCCGCTTTTTGGTGCGGAATCGATCAATTCATTTATGCCGGGAACATGCTCCTCCACCTGAGAAAATTCAGAATCTCCAAGCTTTTCTTTTACAAGATTAAAAAGAAGTCCAGCGCCACCTTTAGCCTGATCTTCTCCAACCCCAAGATTTTTTGTTAAAAGGTCAATAAGCTCCATGATACACCTCTCTTTTATTGCCATCTGCTGATAGCTGCAATTTTATTAATCAAATAGAATATCACCCATTTTGCAGGATGAATACCTTGGTTCGCTTTGGCTCAGAACCTGATTGGGTTTTTTGAAAAACCATCGGCACTAAAAGTTTACGATAGTCGTCACTGGTATTGTCGATATAGTCTTCCGAGGTATAGTCGACGCCGGCTTCAGCGCTTAAAAAATGCTTGGGGCCGATAAGGAATTTGTAACCCGCCGCAGGCCCTATATAATACCGGTCATCAATTCCGGCAAATTTGTCGCGCAGCCAGCCACCGTATACGGCAGTATAAAAGCGTTCGGTGATGGCATATTCCAGGCGTAATTCCGTTGCATAACGTTCGGCCGATTTCTCCGTATCCCCATCGACCTCCGTTTCAGCAAATAGCGCCAGGACCGACCAGTCCAGCTTAATTTTATCGGTGGCTTGATAGGTCAACAGGTTTTTCCCAGCCAAGCTGGTTATTTCCGTATTCCCCCCAGTCTGAATATAGGACAGTTCAGCTTCATCTTTCCATGTTTTCCCGTCTTCGGCAAGAGCGAAGCCTGTCGACGAGAAAATAAAGGCAATGATGATGACATATAAAAGGTTTTTCATCTTGTTGTACCCCCCCATAAAAAGGTTATTCGTAATTGGGATTGTGCAAAACATCAGGACAACAGTGAGACAGAAAATGTACTACAATATGGCAGCATTGCAAATTCAAATAACCATTATACTCGAAGTTGGAATGTCAAATAAAAACATTAAGTTTGACCATAAAAGCCTTTCCTAAACACTTGCTTTGTTACGCTAAAATGATATCTCTTGGGAAGGTAATTACTGGTCGGGAAAGAAGTCAGATTCAGAAGCTTTCCCTTAATATTCTTTGGTATACCCAATTTCTTGAGCCGTTTGCCATTTGGGCATATGAATTGATCATTTTCACGATCGTGCTTGTAGTCAGCAAAGGTAAACTTCTTGGGTCGCCACCTATATACTTACTGATACCATGAACCGTGGCTTTCACGATGCATCCAACATCTCTGCTCCGGGCGTGCCGAATCGCGTGATCAGGAAATGGAACAGACCTGGCGTGTGTGCTCCAAACCAGCAGAAGATTTTCCTCATGGGGGTGAACGCGAACTCGCGCTTGCGCTTGTGAATGGGGCGGACGCATGCTTTGGCCGACTTTTCGGAAGACCACATGAATCGGTTAACGACTTTCTTCTTATTCGGGATGATCAAATCCGCTTCATCCATGGTCCGCACGATGGTGGCCCGCAAGCCGATTTTTCTGATGTAGGCCCTGCCCGTACCAATCTCGATGGTGTCTCCTTCTGTCAAAGGGCGTTCAAACAGCAAAATAAGACCACAGATAAAATTGTTGACAACACCTTGCAGGCCAAAACCGATGCCAACACTAAGGGCGCTTAGAATGATGGTGATTTTCGTGAAATCAAAACCAAGGATCATGAATGTCAATAAAAAACCGACAAAGATGATGCCATAGCGGATCAATTGGCCAATTGAGCGCTGAACCCCTCTTGACAGCTTCTGCCCACTGATTGTTTCATCCAGAAGCACCTTCGGGAGAATCCGGGAGGCAAGAAACACGCCGTAGATAACACCTGCCAGCGTAACAACCATACCCGCACTGATTCGCAGGGCACCAATGGACAGCCCCAGGGAATACAAATGCGTAGTGGCCTCCGGCAGGTTGTCGTACAAACCCCACGCCACGAGAATTCCAGGCAACAAGGCAAACCCGATGATGGCGGCTACAAACAAAAAACTGATTCTCTGTACATGGAACTGCGCATCGCTGCGCAGCAGTTTCACCCGCCAGACCGGTGACGTATAGAACACCCAGCGCAGGCCTCCGTAAATCAGGTATATGAAAAATATATAGGGCAGTGTCAGTGCCATGGATTTGATCATCGATCGGAAAAGATAGACAGCAATCCCGGCATTACCCCATATCTGTGCAATGATGATGACCACAAAAAACACCCCGACTGCCCGAAACAACCAGATATAAAAACCGGCCTCGTTCAGAGTGGAATATTTTCTGGCCCAGCGCACAAGAAAGTAGAGCCCTACGAGCGACGCCAGAAATATCCAGAGCCTGGAAAGGGGTAGCGGCGCGCCGGTAAATATCAGTAGTTCCGAAAAGATATGAACAATCATCACGCCATAGACAGCCTGTTTCTTCCATGGCTGGTCAACCACCAGACTCAAAAGTCTGACACATGCGAGACCACCGACAATGGTATATGCTAGCCTTAAAGCGCCCATAAATGGCGAATATGCTACAAACAACGCCAGGGTCGCTATGGTTATGAAGAGTGCACTCGCAACAGGTCTGTCAGCAAGAAATTTCCAGTTTTCAGATGCTCTCAATGCGTCCCTGTTCCTGTAGATGGCACCTATGACCAGCAGAATACAGCAGAGCTGGACAAGAAAGTTCCACCCATATTGACGAAAAAAGCGAACACCCGGCCACGAAAAACCTCGCAGGTCCTCCAGTACCACCGACCATAATTCACCTCTGAAATGGGAAATAAAAGCAACGGATAACAATGGCGGCGCTTTTTTGTACAGGTATTCCCGGCGGGCAATTGAGAGTGCAGCGCGCAGGTCGACATCAAACACATCGAGCCTCTTGGTAACATCGCTGCCTTTGGCCTGCAGCACCAGCATAGTCTCGAGACGCTGCAGGACAAGCTCAAGACCCGTGTCAATGGTTTTCTGCGCATCTCTAAAAACCTGTTTAATTTGTTCAGGTGACTGATCCTTGAGTAGAGATGGTTGCCAGACTTCCCAATGCCTTTTTTCGGACAACCATTCCGTTTTCCAACTGTCAATCCGTCTGATTTCAGTGATCAGGGGTTTGCTGATAAACGCAAGCAGGAATTTCTGGTTCGCAGCATCTTCCCTGAATTTGCGAAGTTGTACGATTTTGTAACCTGCTGTCTCCTTCAATTGATCAAATGTACGGGTACTTTCCTCCAGCTCTGCCGCAATAGCGGCATATTTCATTTCAATAGAAGAAAAATCATCCCCCTGATTGAGGTTGTTTTGGAGGCGTGCAAAAAGACCGGACAACTCCGCTGACAAAGGGATGATTTTTGCCAGGTCAGGAACTGCAACTTCCGGTTCCAGTTCTGCATCTGCCGGTTGAGCTTTTTTTTGCGGCCAGGCCGCCGAAACATTGCCCGGCACAAGAAAAACCACCCATAACAGTACGATCCCCAAAATTGTGCTTACCGTCTTTCTCATTATATCCTGCCCTCTATCTTCAAAGTCCGTCAGCACTGGAAACCGGAAGGGGGAAAGCCATCGTTTTGGCCTATTGGCGTATTGTAGATGACCCTCTTTTTTCAACCCGGGGTTTCGGAATGCTGAATACCCAGCTCACGATTGAAAGATAGAAATCTTTATTGGTTTAACAAATGTTACTTAATTCTATATTTGATGATAATCCATAAATCAAACAAAAGGGGAGTATACAATGGAACGGAATTCTGGCTAATTTAGATTCGTTCGCTAATCGTAAAATACCACTTATAGGATATTTGTTATTGATAGGGGCGATTCCAATTCAGGGGGAATTGCCCTTTTTGCTTTTTTGTAAGAAAATTGATATCTGTAACTGT
>JASJGV010000350.1:0-6431 GCA_033791325.1 Desulfobacterales bacterium
TCTGGAAAACTTCCAGAGAAGCTAATGCTCAATTATTATTTCTTATTAGATGAGCTGCTGCTTTTCGACCCCAATGGCCTCTTGATTTCTCCTTCATAGTGCCCCCTTTTTAATAATGATGAATTAAATTAGAGGTTTTAAAAGATCTGGGCCTAAAGAACACGATATATATTGGAAAGGTAAGGACAGATCGAGAATCAGTTCAGATCAGGTTAAGTTGTGGGGAATCAGCTTCAGACCAAGAGTGATTTAGACGCAATATTATGTACATACATGATTTGATAAAATGGGTCAAGAAATGGGTTTTTAGACGTATATGATGGCACATTTTAGAGGAATATAGCAGCATCCGATACCTGTGATTTATGGAATTATTACCAATTGAACCAAATTGCAGATATCACCAATATCACAACTTTTTAGACCGGACAAATTATAGAGATGTGTTGGAGCTGTAGAACATGAAATCTATTTTTTCTATTAACAATAAAAAGTTAACTGCTAAACTAATTCATCAAAATTTCTTCATTGTCATGCCTTTTTTCACCGACCTTCCGGTGACGCTCAATGACTTTATCCCTTGCATGGTAGTAATCCCTTCGCACTTTCTGATTTGACACACGACAATAACGCTCGGTTGTTCTGATGTAGGCGTGGCCCAAGAGGTCCTGGATGGTTACTAAATCTGTATCAGCGTTCGTAGCGGTCATCGCAGGCCATTTCCAGCTTCTCGAAATTCGCTTCGTTGCCCCGGTAATAATGACCGGCTATTGGGTTATGCAGCTCGTAGAAGGATTCTGTTACAGTCTGGCTGTCTGATTAAATCTTAAGTTGGGGATAATAATTATCGACTCAAAAAACTTATTTGAACAGTTTCCCGCCAAAGTGCTCCGTATATTTTTCAATCTCTTTGGCAAAATGTTCCAGAAACTTATCCATCTTCTCACCTTCATGCTGCATGACCTCATCAGCGATGTTAGATGCTTTATCAAACTCATGATCTTCCAATCCGCTGATCTCTTGCGCTTCTTCCTTAGTGATGTGTCCGTGATGGGCAAAAACGGATGCAAATACGCCGCTCAAGTGTTTCAAAACGATACTTGTGCATTAACACCTTGTTCAATTTTAGTTGCAAGACCAGCCCTCCTGACTGCAAAGCCATTGCCTGAATTGATCCTGGGCATCATATGCTTCGACTTCCATGGGGTTGTTCTCGTAACTGAAAAAGGACCCAACGTACCCCTGGGTGTATTTCCTGCCGAATTCAGCAATAGAGCCGAGTTCTTGATATTGTCTAATGTGATAGGCTTCATGACTCAGCAATTCCAGCAGATTGCCGTCCTTGCTCTTGTGGGGCTGCCTGAGGTAAATAGTGTTACCGAAAGTCTGGCCGGCCAATTCGTCCATAATGGTAATGGGCCATTGGTCCAGGATCTTGTGGTTGTTCAACAGCTCGGCTTCGTAGACGATCTGTATGTCACCGGGGTTGATTCCCCATTTTTCCAGCCACGGACCCAGCCACTTTTTCTGGTAGGGATTCAAAGGGTAAGGTAATTTTTTGCCTTGGTGGATGTTGTTTTGCCAGATTTCCTTTGCCAGAACGGGAAATGTTTTAGCCCCCCATTCACCGGCATCCAGGATTTTTCCTGTTTCGATCCCCTTTCGAAGGGCGCTGTTTTCATCTGAAAGATCAAGGTCTCCCCAGTCAAGACCGATTGCGGAACCGGATAGCAGGTATATCAACATGAATCCGACAGGTATGGCGCGTAAAATGTTCTTCAGGACGTCATTTCGAATATAATAAGTCATTAAATGATGTTACTGTTGGGATATTTTCCAATGAAGCGATACAGCGTCGCCCGGCCGACACCTAACAGCTTGGCCGCTTTGACCTTGTTTCCTCCTGTCTTGATGAGTGCTTCTTTTACAGCTAAGGGATCGAGCTTTCGGGCAGGGCCACGGCTCAATATTTTAGGTGTAAACTGCTTTAATTCAAGAGGAAGATCCATGGGGCGGATTATACCACCCTCACAGCGCACGATAGAAAACTGTATGCAGTTTTGAAGTTCCCGGACATTTCCGGGCCATCGATAATCCATCATAATGGAAAGGGCTTTGTCGGCAATTTTGAATTCTTGATGGTTTTTGTGTCCGGGCATCTGTTTCAGGAAATGGTCTACCAGGAGTGGTATGTCTGTTTTGCGCTCCCGCAGAGGTGGGACCGTAATCGGTATGACATTCAGGCGGTAAAAGAGGTCTTCACGAAAAGACCCCTCCTGAACTTCCTGTTTAAGATTCTTGTTTGTGGCACTGATGACCCTTGCATCAACGGAGATGGTTTTTTCTCCGCCGACTTTCTCAAAGGTCCCCTCCTGCAGGAATCTCAGAAGTTTTACCTGCATGAGCTTGGGGAGGTCCGATACTTCATCCAGAAAGACCGTACCCCCGTCAGCCAGTTCAAACCGGCCTTTCTTATCTCTGATAGCCCCGGAAAAGGCTCCTTTGACGTGACCGAAGAGTTCGCTCTCAATAAGTCCTTCCGGTAGCGCGCCGCAGTTGATCGGAACGAATGACGCACCTCCCCGGCGGCTTTCATTGTGGATGGCGTGGGCGACGAGCTCCTTGCCCGTGCCTGTTTCCCCCGATATGTGGACGGGAAAATCATAGTCTGTCACGTCTCGAATCTGTTTGAATACCGAGATCATTTTTTTATTGCGGCCGATAATATTCGAGAAACTGAAGATCTTTCCGGTATGCATCTGTAGCTCGATCAGTTCCGTCAAGTCAGTAATGGTGGCCAGGGCACCGATGTCCTGGTGGTTGTCGTCTTTCATCAGGATGATCGACATGTCGATCATTTTTTTGAGGCCGCTCTTTGTTGTGATGTTGATGGTATGATTCTTTTTGTCCTCTAAGGTAGGGTCGTTGGTGCAAAAGGAGCATCGGTTGCCACACAAGGCATCACCAAAGGCTTCGTGGCAGTCTTTTCCCAGGACTTCGTCACGGCGAAATCCCAGGATTTTTTCGGCTCCATCGCTGTAAAAGAGGATGCGTCGATTCAGGTCGTGGGCAATGATACCTTCTTTGAGATTGTTCAATATGTATTCAAGGCTTTTTCGATCGGCCACATTTTTAAAGAACATGGCTATTTGTGTTTCAACAAGCTCCTTGAATTTGCATATCAGATTTTCAAATCGTGGTGTATAGGTGTGTTCTTTGGAATCGAGCAGACTAATGGTGCCAAATACTTCACCGTCCGGCCAAAGAAGGGGCACTCCCATATAGGAAATCATTCCCAGGGTAGCGTCATTGTTTGTGTTGTCAGTTTCCTTTAAAATGTTTGGGATGAGTACCGTTTTTTTTTGCTGAATCACAAGGGTACAATAAAGATCGCTCAACAAGGCCCTGTGGCCTTCCTGATACGGATTGTTCCCGATCTCACTGGCGCTGATGACCTCCATGTAGCGGCCATCAAGTCTTCGAATCAAAACGGCCGGCACATCACAGAATTCCGCCAGGGTGTTGACGATACTCCGCCAACTTTCCAAAACACCAGTATTGACTTGAATTGTCAATTTTGGGATGGCAGGACCGAGTTGCTGGAGAAATCCGGTTTGTTCCACATCGGTTTTAATATGTTGCTTTTTCTCTGGCATCAATTCCCTGCCAAGCGCACCGGCGACACTGGTGAGCTTCAATCTGGAACGGAACCATTTCAGGAGCCATTATAATCGTATAAAAAACTAATTTTGTTGGATATAATTCAGGTGGTTCAAGCTAATGGCTATTTGCCGTTTTGCAGTCTACAGTCTAACCGTACACCGGAATGGGCAGTTGCCTTCTGGGCATATATATTATCCTGGTACGTATGTCAAAGATTGCCTTGTTGAGAACATCAAAAATGTATATGGTAAAATGCTGATCATATGGATACAGAAAAGATAAAACAGAAAGAGTACCAAGGCTTGGCCTGGCCGGAACTGATACCGGGCAAATTGATAAAACGGTACAAACGATTTCTGGCTGATGTCGAACTGGCGGATGGTGCCATTGTAACGGCTCACTGCCCCAACTCGGGGCGGATGACCACCTGTTCGGAACCTGGCCGGCCGGTGTACCTGTCCAGCCATGATAACCCGAGACGAAAACTGAAGTACACCTGGGAAATCATCCGGATGCCTGACTCACTGGTGGGCGTCAACACCCTTGTGCCGAACAGGCTCGTCAAAACCTCGATAGAAAATGGCTTGGTGTCAGAGCTGGCTGAATATGACAAGATTCGTTCCGAGGTTCAGACGTCGAAGGGGTCACGCCTGGATCTTCTTTTAACGGATTCTCATGGCGCCAGGTGTTTTGTGGAAATTAAAAACTGTACCCTGGTCAGCGAAAGTGTTGCTTCTTTTCCGGACGCGGTTACGCAACGGGGGCACAAACATCTTAAAGAGCTCGAACGCCTGGCTGCCGAGGGAAATCGATGTGTTATGTTTTATTGTGTTCAACGGATGGATGCCGAATGCTTTCGGCCGGCAGATCAGATCGACGCTGCATACGGAGAGGCGTTGCGGGGGGCATATCTGAAGGGAGGCGTGGAAATTCTGGTTTATGACGTGTGGATGGATTTGGAGCGGATCGTTTTGAATCGCAAGATACCTTTTCATTTGTGATTTTCCCGGTAATAGCTTAAGAGGTAGTTTTTAAAAAGGGTTCGGGGAAGCTGTATAAAAAAAGCGGCTTGGCCGCGTATGATAAAATCGTGTAACGATTTTATAAAGGAGTTGGATCAATGGGCGGATTTTTTGGAGAAGTCTCGAAGGTTGATTGTGTTTTAGATGTTTACTATGGGACGGACTATCATTCACATCTTGGGACCAAACGTGGTGGGTTGTGCGTTAAAAACAGTACGGGATACTCACGCGCGATACACAACATCGAGAACGATTATTTTCGCTCAAAGTTCGAGCCGGACCTGGCAAAATTCAATGGTAACCAGGGAATCGGGGTCATCAGCGATACCGATGCACAACCTCTGATTATCGGATCTCATCTGGGGACCTTCGGTATCGTCACAGTGGGAAAGATAAATAACCTCGAGAAGCTCGGAAAACAGGCCTATGGTAAACGGCTTCATTTTTCAGAAATGAGCGGCGGACAAATGCATCCCACTGAGCTTGTGGCCATGCTGATATGCGATGGAGAAAGCTTTGTGGATGGTATTCGCAAGGCACAGGCAGCCATCCAGGGATCCTGTTCGCTGCTACTTTTGACCGAAAACGGGATTTATGCCGCCCGAGACAGACTTGGCAGAACGCCGGTCATCATCGGAAAAAAAGCCGGTGCCTATGCAGCTTCATCTGAGTCGTGCTCATTTCCCAACCTGGAATTCGAGATCGATCGATATCTGGGACCGGGGGAAATTGTCTGTCTGACACCGGATGGATGTGAGCAGTGTCAGGAACCGGGAGAAGATCTTCAGGTCTGCAGTTTTTTATGGGTCTACTATGGGTATCCTGCGTCGAGTTATGAGGGGCTCAATGTAGAGAAGGTGCGTAACCAATGTGGTGCTGCTCTGGCACGAAATGATGAGGTTGCCATTGATTTTGTAGCGGGTATTCCGGACTCGGGAATCGGGCATGCCATTGGGTATGCCAATGAAAAGCAGATCCCCTATATCCGGCCTTTTGTCAAGTACACACCCACCTGGCCGCGAAGCTTCATGCCCCAGAATCAGGAACAGAGAGATCTTGTAGCAAGGATGAAACTTATTCCGGTTCGGGATTTAATCGAAGGAAAGCGGCTTCTTTTTTGTGAAGACTCCATCGTTCGCGGGACCCAGCTCAAAGACAACATTAAAAAGCTTTTTGAATATGGTGCCCGAGAAATTCACATGCGGACAGCTTGTCCGACGCTTATTTATCCATGTGAATATCTGAATTTTTCCACATCAAGGTCGACACTCGATCTTGCGGGGAGACAGATCATTTATGAACTGGAAGGAAGTGAAACAACATCATTGCCGGAGTATGCTTCCCCTGGCTCGGACAGAAATCTTGAAATGATTGAAGGCATCCGTAAAAGACTCGGCCTGACATCCCTGGTTTATCAGAAGCTGCCGGATCTCGTCGACGCTATCGGTATGCCCAAGGATAAGGTGTGTACACACTGTTGGGATGGATCCAGTCATTTCTAGAAGGAAGACGACTGTAGGCTAAACCCCAGCGCTACAAAAGCCTGAGGGCTTCAGAGTCAAGACGTCTAAGGGTGAAGTCGTAGTATTTTACTTCGAATCCTTAGCAACGCAGGATCTGAAGTCCTCAGGTTTTCCCGAAGGGTAAACAACATGGCAAAATCGATATTTTCCTTAGAATTCACCAGGGGAATTATCCAGGAAACAACGTTATCGCAACGATATTTAGTATAATAAGGTATCATTA
>JASJGV010000351.1:0-3329 GCA_033791325.1 Desulfobacterales bacterium
ATCATGGATGTCCTGCAACTTGAATTAAGGAAGCGTCAGATTCCTGTCCTCGGCAATGTGATGATAACCAAACTTCTCACCCATGATGGAGCCATTACCGGGGCTGTAGGGCTCAACTGGAGAGATGGAGAGCTGGTGGTGTTAAATGCCAAGGCCGTGATCATGGCCACTGGTGGGACAGGCCACCTTTACAAGTATACGGATAACCCGACTTACAACACAGGTGATGGATACGCCGTGATGTATCAAGCCGGGGGTGAACTGGTTGACATGGAGTTCTGTGATTTCCAATTAGGGACATATTACCCCCAGCAGATGTTCGGGTATCCTCCTAACTGTGTATCCTGGCTGATCAATGGCGGCACCCTTCTGAACAAGCATGGAGAACGATTCTTCAAGAAGTATCTGCCGCACCGTGAAAACGAAGGGGCATGTCTCAGAACGGAGTTGAGCAAAGCCGTTGCCCATGAAATTTTAGACGGCCACGGATCACCCCATGGAATGGTTTATCTGAACTGCTCCACTGTCCCTAAAGACTGGATGATGAACGCCCGGGGGGACATGGTTTCTCAATACAAGCGGGCCGGGATTGATTTAACCTGGCAACCCATGGAAGTTGCCCCGGGGAACCACACCTATCTGGGGGGGCTTCGGATAGACGCATACGCAAAATCTACAACTTTAGAAGGTCTCTACGCCGGGGGCGAAGCGGCTGGCGGCTGGGGTGGATCAAACCGACTTGGAGGCAACGGGATTGCCTCGGCTTTAGGTTTAGGGGTGGCGGCCGGAAAATCTGCGGCTGAGGTAAGCAAGGGCAAGGCCATGCCCAAGATTTCTGCCGCAGAGCTCGAAGTAGAGCTCAAGAGAATTCAAGGGCTGTTTGATCGGAATGAAGGCGTAAGGTCCAGGGTGGTCAAAGAGCAAGTCCAAGAACTCATGCAGAAAAATGTATGGCTTCGAAGAGACGCCAAGGGTCTGAAAAAAACGCTTAAGGCACTTAATACCTTGGAGAAAGATACCATACCCAAGCTTTGCGTGCCCAGAGGGGGGAGAAAATCCCAACGGTATCTACGACTCCGGGAAGCATTAGAGACCATAAATATACTTCAGTGTGGTCAGATTGTGACCACGGCGGCTCTAAGCAGAAAGGAGAGTCGAGGGTCGCATCAGCGAGCCGATTATCCTGAGATCGACAACAAGCGTTGGCTTAAAAACATTGTTTTATGGCAGGAGCGTAGCAGGTTGAAGGTTAGGACTGAGCCGATTCTGGCAACGGAAGTCCCGTTACCAAAAAATTAGACGAGGTACAGAATTTTGTTACAGTAATTAAAACTTGGTCCTCTGGGCCAGGATTCTTTACTATTATTTGTCTTTGCCTGAACACCCTGCAGCCTGCCGTGGCATGGGGATTGGCTTAAAGATGTGTACAACAAATATTTGGAGGTGGCTGGGTTGTGAAATCTACTGATACCTGGAAACAGATTGTAAGTCAAAAAATTATCGTGGATCATGACAGGTGCATCAGTTGTGGATCCTGCCTTAAGGTTTGCCCCTTCATGGTATACGAGCTCAAGGAATTTAAGATGGGTAGTAAGAGGAAAAAAAAGATTCCCGTACCCGTCTACGTAGAGGATTGCTTTATTTGACAATCCTGCCAGGCGCAATGCCCCACAGACGCCATCACCATCGAGTGGTAGATTAAGCGGGTGCTGTTGATACAAGAGTCGTTCACGCGTTTTAACCATCAGGGCTAATAGAGAGTTTTAATCCAAAATCTTAAAAAGGGGGCTTGTACATGGCTACTCTCAGACTTGTCTGGCAGAATTTCGAACGTTGGGTTGCAGTATTTCTGATTGCTTTCCTGACCGTTATCCTGTTTGTCGAGGTGCTTTTTCGTTACTTGTTCTACCAGTCGGTCGGCTGGATCAATGAGTTTTCCGGTTTTATATTCATCTGGTTCCTATACCTGTCTGTCAGCTATATCACCGGCAAGGGTGCTCACATCCGGGTAAAGATACTCGATCTGTTCACACCGCCAAAATATATTTATTATGTCGATCTTTGTATGAATTTTCTTTGGCTGGCCTTTAACGTGCTGATGACCTATTTCGGTATTCAGCTGGTATTGTCGGTTGTCCAATATCCCTTTAAAACACCGATTCTGGACATTTCCATGGCCTACCCATACGCCATCATACCTCTGACGTTTGGTCTGATGACCATACGTCTGTCGATAAATATTTACAATGATATCATAAGTAACGCTCAAACCAGCAATAGCTGACATTGGAGAATAAAATATGGTTCCGGATACACTTACGGTTGCACTGATTCTTTTTGGCGGGTTGGCTTTACTAATTTTACTCCGGGTACCCATTGGATTTGCTCTCGGCATTTCCGGTGTGTTTACCTTGTTGTACACCAAGGGGTCTTTCATCGCCATGGCCCAGAGCTATTATGATGCGGTGGACTCGTTTCCGCTCATGGCTATCCCGTTGTTTTTCCTGGCCGGTTCGATTATGGAAATGGGGGGTATCTCTCGCAGATTGGTCAACGTGGCCGAGGCGATGATTGGAAATATACGCGGTGGTCTGGGGATGGTAACTATTCTGTCTTCCATGTTTTTCTCGGCCATATCCGGTTCTGGTCCTGCAACAACCGCAGCGGTTGGCGGTGTGATGATTCCCGCCATGAAGCGGCGTAATTATGATCCCAACCTGGCAGCTGCTATCACGGCTACCGGTGGTACCATGGGCGTTCTCATCCCTCCCAGTATTCTGCTGATCCTTTTTGGCGTGAGCGCCGATGTGTCTATCACCAAACTATTTATTGCCGCAATGATACCGGGACTGCTGATCGGATTCAGCCTGATGATAGCGGTTTATTTTATTTGCAGGATAAAGGGGATTAAAACCGTTGAAGAACATTTTTCAATGGGACGACTCTTTCGGTCCATCTGGCAGGGCAAATTTTCTCTCCTGGCGCCCGTTATTATTCTGGGCGGAATATATACCGGTGTCTTTACGCCCACGGAAAGCGCGGTGGTGGCTGTGGTTTACGGATGGTTCTTAGCCACATTTGTTTACCGGGAATTGACGTTCAAAGATTCCTTAAAGGCGCTTGACTTTACTGTCAATGTAACAGGAAAACTGGGTATTATCTGGGTTGTTTCCAAAGCCTACGGCGAAATCATGACCCTTTATCAAATTCCGCTTGTTTTAAGTCAGCATCTCCTGGCAATCACACAGGATCCTTTTATGATTTTGATATTGATCAGTGTTTTTTTGACATTTATCGGCATGTGGATGAATTCAATCGCCCAGGTGATC
>JASJGV010000352.1:0-3789 GCA_033791325.1 Desulfobacterales bacterium
ACCGCCACCACCCAGAAGAGAGGTGTTGGCCGCATTGACAATGACATCTACATCAAGGGTGGTGATGTCCCCTTGCACTATCGCTATTTTATTTATACCGCTTGTCATAATAATGTACCGAAAATAGGATGGCGGCATAAGGGTTTGTAGCAGAAAAACGATCCTAAATCGGAACGTTTTTCTGACAACCCCTATAAAGGGTTGGGTGTCATGGGTAGTAGGTAGTAGGCAGTAAGCAGTTAGCGGCTTAATGCTTACCGCTTATAGCTTATCGCTTACAGCTTTCAGCTATAATTCATAAAGCGTTTCATCTTTAAACGGATCCCGTCGCCTGGTCTTGGTGGGTCCACCCTTTTTTTCGGGGAGGATAAAGGGCTCTTCATTCTCCAGCAGGTCGCCCATTTCCGCTTCAAGTTGTTCGGGGTCCTCACCTTTTTCCATACGTTGCAGGGCCTCGTCCATGCCCGGTCCGAGTTTCAGCCCGGTCATATCGGATAATTTGCGCATCAGGTTTGCCGCCTGTTTGGGATCTTCTTCATTCAAGCCCTCGGCTTCTTTTGCCAGCATGCCCATGGCCTGTTCCATCTTGCTTTCATCGATGGGGAGGTCGTCCATATCGCCGCTTTCCTTGGCCTTGCCGGTGAAAGCGAATTGCGATACCTGCCTGGACAGCTTTTCCTGGCATCGGGGACACTTGGGTGTCTTTCTTGTATTTACCGTGCGGGAAAAAAAGTTGAAAATCGTGTTACAGTCCTGGCAAAAAAATTCGTATATCGGCATTTTTCAAACCCACTCATCATGTTGATAATATTAACATCACCAATTAAATAGTTTGCAGGGTTTTGTCAAGTCGGAATGAAGAACCTAAAATAGTTTACCGTTTATGAAAATGTGGAGGGCGATACTGGCGGCATAACCGACGGCAATGGCCGGGGCCCACTTCAGGTGGCTCCCAAATGTGTAAATCCCCCGTGCGGATCCCATCAAGGCAACACCGGCCGCAGAACCAATAGCGAGCAGGCTCCCGCCGGTGCCGGCGGTGAGCGTTATCAGCAGCCATTGGCCTTCCGACATGGACGGGTCCATCATGAGTACGGCAAGCATCACCGGGATGTTATCGATTACAGCAGAAACGACGCCCAGGAGCGTGTTGGCCACGGTTGCACCCAGGTCGGTATAGAGATAGCCTGAAACCAGACCCAGATAACCGAATTGAGACAAGCCGCCCACACATAAAATAACACCGTAAAAAAAGAGGAGCGTGTCCCATTCGGCCCGGGCAATTCGTTTCATGATATCAAAATGGGAGGCTTTTTGCTTTTGTTTGGTGTGGTCGCGCAAAGTTTCCACAACACCAATGATGGTTTCGTTGTCATCCCTTACCAGTGCTGCAGCGATGGACAACCATTTCCTCCCGCCCGAAAGGTCGGGAAAGAAAGCAGCGGCTTCATAAGCGTGTTTCATGTTGGCGATAGGTTTGTGGTGACCATGGTAGTGACGTCCGATCTCTTTCTTGGAAAAGTTTTCAAGGACCAGGTCGGCCAGTACCAGACGTTCCCTTCGATAAAAGGGGTACCAGTGCCGGCTTGTCCCGATCACGTCCTTTGCCTTGACACCGGAAAGTTTCTCCATGGCCGGGTTCCAGTGTGTCACCAGATGGTCGCTGTCGATCATAAATGTGGGGTCCTCAAAATCGTTGATATAGGCCGACAGGTTGCTTTGCTGATTTACCAGATTATAGATCGGGTGCAGTGTTTCGTGGGACCGTGTTCCGAGAATACTGTCGAACCGTTCCTCGACGCCTTCCATTTTTTTCAGGAAAAATGAAAAAATGCCCAGGTACCCGAGACCCAGCATCATGCCGGCAGCCGGCGGCAGATTCAGAAAATTGTGAAAACTGACTGCCGTGGCGATGGTCATCAGAAAGAGAATCATGATCCGATGGGCACCCTTTTTCATGGAGACCTGTTCGTCGGTTACGGTAGGCGTAGACGATTCCACGGCAAAGCTCATCAGGAATGCCGGAATCAGCCAATTGATGAGTGAAGGCAGCAATAATAGAAAAAACCGGGTAACTTCAATTTTTCCTTTCTGCCATACCATGAGGGTGGTGATGTCGCCAAAAGGTGAAAAGGCGCCACCTGCATTGGCAGCCACAATGACATTGATGCATGCGATGGCAATAAATGATTTATTGTCCCCTCCGACGGCCATGATCACAGCTCCCATAAGCAGGGCTGTTGTCAAGTTGTCGGCGATAGGTGAGATACAGAAGGAAAGGATCCCGGTGATCCAGAAGATCATTTTGAAAGAGTAACCCCGGGATACCAGGTGCGCACGAAGTGATTGAAACACATTTCTTTCCTCGAGCGCGTTGATGTAAGTCATGGCCGCCAAAAGGAACAGAAACAGTTCTGCGTATTCCAGCAGGCTGGCCTTTATGGCATCGTGGGCCGTATGCGTGTCACCGATACCTGCATAGGCCAGCGCAACCAACACCCAGATGATACCCGCCGCAAAAAGCACTGGTTTACTCTTTCTTAAATGCAGTTTGTTTTCCATGGTGACCAGTGTGTAGGCCAGGATGAACAAAAGTAAGCCCAGATACCCGTAAATAGATGTCGTAAAATCCGCAGCGACCGTGACGGAGGAACCGCCAGATGCCCATGCTGCAGCGGGCACAAACATGAACAATGCCATTAAACTAAAATATTTCAAGATGTTACCTTTTGTTCTTGAGAATGTAGGAAGTTTCTTTTTCAAAGATTTTATTGGCCTGGGAGCCGATGATGGTACCGATGATGGATTCTACGGCCGTGTTGAGATCCATGCGTGCCGTGTTGATGATCAGATCATAGTGCATGATATCTGCTATATCCTCATGAAACGTTTCGCGGATAAATGTCTTGCGTCGCTGTTCACGGTTTTTGATCCGCTTTTTGGCCTCAGCCAGGGGAACGCCATTTTTAAACGAAACATTTTTAATGCGGATATCCAGAGGGGCAATGACACGGATACTGAATCTGTCTTTGGGGGGAAGAATAAAATTGCCCCCCCGACCGACGATGACCCCTCGTCCAATTTTCCCAATAATTTCAACTTCCTGCTTAAGAAAACTCACGTAGTCGCCCGTGTAAACGTAATCTTTGTCCACCAGCGAGGTGATAAAATCCTGGATTCCGGAGGGTCTTTGCTGCTCTATGGTGTCCAGGGAGCTGCTTTCCACCTCAGCGGTATTGGCCATCGAAGTGAGAATGTTCTTGTCAAAGATCGTGAAATTCAGTCGTTTGGCAAGCTGGTCGGCAATCAGGCGGCCACCACTTCCCGGCTCAGGACACACGGTGATGACGGGAGCGGATACGCGTTCTTTCAACCTGGAGGCCGGCACCTGTTTTTTGCTGATTTCCTGCTGCTCAGTGATGAATTTTTCGACCGACAAATCAATGGTAACCATAGTGATTTTCCTTTACCTGTCCTATAGGGTTTTATGATGTATGCATGGGCAAAGCGGCCTCGAAACAAAGATACTAATACACTGTCATTCAAAGTCAAATATAAACCCGAACCTTGTAACATTGGCGTAACGATGAACCGAAATATATTGCCACGAACCTGCCTATGGGTTATAGGACCTGTACCGTAAAAGTGAGCGCTAACCCTGTCATGGCATAACGAGAAAATCCCTATTTCTGGACGGACACTAGCGAGCGGATCTAACTCTTACATGAAATTAGATGGATTTTTATTAAATTGCTGTTTATACCGCTTGTCATAATAATGTTCCGAAAA
>JASJGV010000353.1:0-15873 GCA_033791325.1 Desulfobacterales bacterium
GTAGGACACGATGGGTGTGTAGATAAATCCATACAAGAGAAAAAATATCCAGGGGAAATTGGGTACCAGCCAGACGCAGAGCAGCACATAGGAAATGGTGGAAAACACATAGATCCCGATGGAGATCCAGAAGTTAATATCACCCCGGCCTGGAGGCGGATGAAACAGGTCTTTTAGGGACCCGCGCTGCTGTGTTGAGCTTTTTCTGAAAGAACGTATCACATGCCAGATGCCGATAAAGGCGATGGAAAGGCCCAGACCGATACTGAAGCTCAGGTAGAAGTCGAAGTTGTTGGCAAATACGGTGTCGACGGTTTTCATTCCCGGATGCCAACGCGTAAGGATGCCGAAGTGGTGCAGGGCAGGGTTTGCCGCCACGGTGATGATCAGACCGACCAGGCCGCCGATGACCGCCCAGAACGGCAGTACCATGCCGAGAAAGACAAGACCCAGATCGAGTTGAATACCGGTGGCTACAGCGGGAAGAAAGCTTTCCGTATGCCCGGTCAGTTCGATCCAGGGAATCGGAATCAGTCGAATCGGTTCCATCAGGATTAAGCCACTGAGAGTGGGGAGAACCACATAGATGGCCCCGAAAGCCAGACCAATTACACCGCCGATGGAAAAGACACGCCATTTCCAGCTCTTCTTTCTTTCTTCTGTTGACTCGGCCAGGGCCATGGTTCCCAGGGCCGCCACCGGGGCCATGGGACAGGGAAGTTTTTCAACATCGCTCGTGATGCGGTATAGTGCATATCCCAGGCCGAACTGGTCGATACGTTGAATAATTTGCGTGCCCATAAGCAGCAGGATCGGAATCATCCAGTCGCGATGGAAGAAGCTACGCTGCAGCAGGGACTCGGAATCGACGTTGGGCGCTATCCAGGCAGGAATGTATTCGGTCAGGCCCAACATTCGGGCGGCGTCCGATTGTACCAGATACTGGCTCCATAGCAGCCCCTGGAAAGGGGTTGCCAGGGCGGCCCCGGCCATATAGTAGAGCAGAAAAATTTCCTGTTGTTTCAGTTCGCTGTAGGAACGTTTGGCCAATTCAGCAAACAGGATAATTGTCACCCATCGTGCTGCCGGACCGATGCCTTGACCGATCACCAGCTGCAGGTACATGCTGCCGGGCATCATGAGGAAGCCGATGAAGATGGCCCCTACGACCGTCTTCCAGCTGAATCCTTCCTCAAAATGATCCGGTGTCTTGAGAAGGTCTCTATATTCCTGGAGTTCTTTGTCTTCGTACATAAAATCGCTCCGCGATTTTATAAAATACGACTATGTCGCTTTTATAAGTGAACGGTTTACCTGCTTTTTACCGAAAATTTATGTTAAATTGTAGGACTATTCATTTCGCCTTTGGCGGTCATTGATAGTCATTAGCCCTTCGGACGACATTAGCGCTTCGCGCGTCATTGATCGTTGCAAATAGCTGACGGCTTAACCTAAAACTTAACACTTAAAACTTAAAACCGTCTATTTTCCCCCCAACCCTTTTTCTCTATATTGGCAACACGTTATAGCTTGCATCGCTGAAAAAACCGTAGATGGCCCAGGTTCCTGCCATAAGGAAATCTCCGATAATGAGCCCAATGAAAAAATAGCGTACTTTTTTGTAAAGCATGACACCACCGTAACGCATGCACAGGGCATTACAGAGCCAGCCGATAAAGAAACAGAACCACAGATACCACATGGCGGAGCTGTAGGCAGTCAGATAACCAATGGGGTGTATCGGCCACCAGTAAAAACGGTGATAACAGATTACCAGGACCAGCATCAACGCTGCACCCGCCAGCATAAAGGTCATGACCCATTGGCCGGATTCAACAGGTGCTTCCACCAAATTGAAGATGTTGTCGTAAACAGCCAGTGTCGTGCGGCTGGCCCAGTCAAACTGGAGTTCACGAATACCGAATTTGTAGCACAGGGCTATCATGGCCAGAAAGGAAACCAGAATACCCAGGGCGAGGGTGATGATAAGGGCAATGAAAATACGCCGGTTGCTGTTGGTGCCGTCCGATATTTTCCTTGCATGGAGTAGAGACGGCATGAGCGATTCACGCAAATCGACAAAAAGCATCTTCTGGATAACCGCCGAAACGACAAGACCCACATGGGTAAACGCTTTGGGTCCGAACAATGCCATGAGCCCATCCATGGGCGCAGCTGTCAGGGTAAAATAAGCGATCCCCCCCTGACAGATTACGCGAGTGGCCACCAGCATGAACAGGAAGAGTGCTCCCACGACCATAAAGGAAAAGAGGAAAGGGACACCGGCAAAATGACACCAGAGAATAATACCAAGTCCACCCAGAACGGTACCCCAGAAAGCCGTGCGCGTGGAGAGCCATTCATTTTCCGGATGAGCCTCTTTCTTCAACCCGAATCCCATGCGAAGAATATCCATTAAATGGAATCTGGCCAGCCAGGCGATGAAAATAAAGAATACAACATACGCACCGATCATCTGCATTTCTTCGGGTCTGGAGATGGTGGGCCCGAAAGTCACTCCGAGTGCGCCGGCCGGAATGTTGACCCCCATAAACGAGAGGACACCGAATAACAGGGCGCCGGCAATGTAAAAAATCCAGAAGGAAAAGGATATCTGTTTCGAGGTCAGGAAAGCGAACCCGATGAATGCCGGGTAAAAATAGATTTTCAGTTTGTAGAATCCGGAAAAGAGGCCCAGTTTCGGAAAATACTTGCCCGCTATGACCAGCGTGGGAATCGAGGGTATGGAAGGGTTGTAAAAACTCAGACCGTTCAGCAGGTGGAGCAGGACCGGTATGGACAGACCCACCAAGAGGAATCGGTTGCCGAAGAACCGGCCCAGTTCGTTGTTGTCGAATGCTTCCTGAATCAGCAGGGGTACCCGCAGGAGAGGAAAATTAATTCGCTCGTGGTAGATTCCCTGTTTGCTCAAAAGACTGACCATGCAGGCCATAACAAAATAACAGAGTAGGACAAAGCCGGCCCACCCCAGCAGGGGCCGCACCCAGGCATCCCATGGAATGTTGCCGAGGACTTCTATCCAGCTCATCTGACGTCCCCCGGGCAGGCCGTTGTATAGACTGGTGATGGCCTCCTGACCTTGGGGGAACCATCCCGACGGCAGCAGGGGATGAAGAATTTCTTCCCATTGGTTTTCCACGGTGGCAAAATGATAAGGTGCTGTTAAATTGAGAAAGAATGTCCGTGCCAGACCTGTCCAGGCAATGCCGGAAAGAAGTACCATGAATGCCCAGGAAACCAGAAGTTCTTTTCCGGTGAGAAGATTGCGACCTTTGAACAACCAGCGGATAAAAGCAGTGATGACAACCATCCAGATGAGAAAATAAAACGGGGCCAGGGGAAAGTGTCCCCCCCCAAGGGGTGTCCCCTGTCTGTAGGCGTTGTTGAAGGGCGTGATAAGGCAGATGAGCAAAGCCAGGAAGGAGCCTATAAAAATAGCCCGGAAGCGAATCTTGTTCGAGAGCGTTTCACGCTTTTCCGAAACCTGGGTCTGTTGCGTTTTTGCCATGTCGGGTGTGTCGGTCATGTTTTCCTTATAAAATAAATTCAGGCTGTAGGTGTTTAGACTGTAGACTGTTAGGCCGTTATCGGTTGCTTACGGACTGCAGCAGTGCGCCCAAGACCTTCTCAACCACCGTTATTTTATTTGCCAGTTAAGTGTTGTGAATTTCACATATTGCCATACCAATTTTTTCCTACAGCCTAAACAACCTGACTTGCCGGGGTCGCCTCAGCCAAAAGACGTTCGTAGCGCGCCTTGGTCTCGTCATCAAAGGAACGCCACAGGAGCAGCTGCTTCCGGATTTCATGCAGAAACGTTTTGTTGATTCGTTGCCAGGCATTGGATTCTCCGGACTCGCGTGTCAGCGAAATGTGCATTTCCAGAAACCCTTTTTCTCCTTCAGCAGGTTTGAACTTCAATGCAACTTGCTGGAGTATGCCGAAATCGAACGGTGCCAGCCAGACCTTCGATGTGAAATGGAGGCATTCATCATAGGTGCACTGGTCTTCAGGACAGGCCTCTGCATTGTCTTCACCCACCGGGGGTGTTTCGCAGACAAAGGTGAAGGCTACATCCCCGGTGGAAAATTTACCATGGGTGATTTCCTGGTGACTCGCAAAGTATTCATAAAGGAAACCACCGGCACTGCGGTGTTCCAGATACGTCATAAGGAACGGAAGAACAATATCGAGCCTGTTTTCCCGGGGAGCCGGCAGGGTCCAGGAGCGGTTAATGTCTGGAATGGCGATTTCACCGGCAACCTTGGATGGATAAATGACTGATATCAGGACAACCAGAATGACCAGAACCATTGCACCAATTCCGGCAGCGGAGGAGTAATTGACCGTAATACCGGACCATAGGGCTGTGCCCGCAAACAACTTTGCCGATGTCTGTGCCAGTATATAACCGAAAACAACACTGAGCACGGCAAAAGCCATAGCTTCCGCTATAAACAGAAAAGAAACATGCGAAGGTGCGAGCCCGACGGATGTGTAAATTCCGATTTCACGTTTGCGTTCATAGACACTGCTGATCATGGTATTCAATACGATAAATATGGAAATCAGAATGGGTACGATGATATTGGGAACACCGCTGTAACTCATGCTGTTGCTGGCATGATACAGGTAGGTTCCCGACTCCTCCCCACTGAACAGGGACAGACCGAAACGGTCCACCAGCATCTGGGCTGTCTCCTGGTTTGAGCTGGCTGCATCCAGTCGAACGGAGATCCCTTTGACATGGCCGCCTGTCGCCATGAGTCTCTGGAAAGGAACAATGACTGTTACTTCAGCGTCCAAATGTTGATAGCGGCTCTGAAATTCACGCATATCATCACCCGACTCCAACGCCTGGACAACGGCCTCGGTCATGCCCTGCGAAACTTCCCTTGGGAATATGGCAGGTGTCAGGGGCTCCCCATCCAGGTCCTTGAACTCCTGTAAACGCTTACCCGAAAAAATACCGACAATATGAAAAGGGGTTCCCCAGATTGTCACCACATCGTTGACAGGTGTCTTGAGATCGATACCGAGGTGTTCAGCCATCCTGTCTGGTATAAGGACCGCCTGCCGATCTTCTGCCTTCAACCAGCGTCCGCTGATGAGAATGCTTTGAATGCCGGACACACGGGCTTCATTGTGTGACAACCCGATCATACCCTTTGCTTCAAACGTTTTCCCGCCATATTGAATGGGGATTCGCGTCGAACGGGTTCGGTCTTCTTCTTCCAGCCATACCCTGGGTGTCGCAATTCCCGTTTTTGAAAAAGCATTTGAAATGATGGCGTAAGCCTGGGGTGGCAGATCCCGCCAGTTGATATTTTTCAAGAGAAAGCCTTGGTAGGGAGCCTGTCTATTGTAAAGGATACGCGTATGCTTCCGTATGGACTTGACCGAAGTAAAACTCATGATGGTGAAGGTGAGAATGATCAGCGTGATACAGGTCAAGGCGGTTCTCAACCTTCTGCGGCGCAGGTTACTGACTCCCAGAAGAAATGCCGCAACAAAGGCTTTCCAGCGGCCGATTTCTCCAGAATGGCTAAGCTGGGAACGGCTCTGGATGTGTGTCATTTCTTCTTCAAACCTGAAAAAGATAATCAATGTCACTACCAGTGAAAGACCCATGATCAGAAATGCCAGGATAACGACCATGGGGCTGTATGCCAGCTGAAAAGCCGGATGAACATTGTAGATGACGGTGATCAGGATGATGAGAATTCCGCTGAAAGCGACAATTCGTTTATAGATGTTGGTGTAGGAAAAGAGAAGCCTTTCAAGACAGAACGAGAAAGGAACAAACAGGGCGATGTAGAACAACACACCATAGAGCACATCTTTCTGCGTTTTTTCAATATCATCGTATACACGACTTGCCAGTGCCCAGGATCTGGATGCGGCTTCAAAAAATTGATCGTATCGCAATTCTTCCCAGGCGCTTTCCGCCTGTTTCAAGGCTGTGAGACCGTCTTTTTGCAACTGCTGAATACGCTCGTTGAAAATACCGCTTTCTTCCAGATTGTTTATACGAGGCACCAGCAATGTCCACATGTCGCGAGCGATACGATATCCAGTGCGATGCAGCACGGGCCAGTTTTCGACCCTGTAACCGATTCCCTGCGGGTTTTTGGGAGAATTGTTCAGTAGGATCAGTTTTTTATTCAGGGCCGAATCGGAAAGGGTCAACTTCAGCGGTGTTCCGGGCTCGAGAAAGATGGTTGAGATATCGGATGTCCAGGTGTCGAGCCGGCTGTAGAAGTATCGAACCGGTTCGGCTTCACGACGCCCGTCCAGCACCTGGCTCTTGGTAAGATATCGGAAGGTTCTCGGTTCGAGCAGGTTGAACAGCGTGGTTCCCTTACAGGCGAACATCTTTAAATCCGTCTCCATGGCAGGCCGAATCATTTTGACACGGTAGGCGCTCTTGCCAGTCAGTTTTTTGTCGATGGTCCAGTCGATGGAACCGGTGTGGGTATCAAACTTGTATCCTTCTAATATGACCTTGTGGAAACTATGCTTACTATCGACGATACCTTTGAGACGGAACGTACCGGTCTGATCCACCATGGCATAAAATCTGGCAGGCCCCTGGTAGACAAGTAATACGGTCCCCGGTGCGGGTTGGTCTGCAAAAAGTTCCCCGTGACGTAAAAATTTTGCGCTACCGGTCAGGGTGGCAAAGCCTTTTCTGGGATAGTTTTCCTCGTGCAGTTTGACATCTTGCACCAGTCGCTGCAGGATCCCGCAGACGACATCAGCCTGCTGTGATGCATAGGAGCGATCCATATTTTCCAGGGTATCGGAAGCAGTTCCCCAGAAAGCTCTTGCATCGTGCGTCGTTACCAGACTTAAACCGTGATACCCGGCTATGGCCGCAATCTCCCCTCCCAGAGGGGGCTGATCCACGAAGAAATTTTTCCATGACCCTAATTTGCTGGGGCGCAGGGTGTCCTTGAAAAAATTTGTAATGCCAAGCTCCTGTTCGGTTGTTTCGGCTGCCGATCGCAGGACCTCGTCCAGTCTGCTGTAGTTGGCTACTCGGTTGATTCGTGGTCTGAACGGAAACAACCAGCCGTAGTTGAATGCGCCAAAGCCGGTGCCATGACTTGAGAGATGCAAGGATATTGATGCGGCCAGATCATATTGCCTGGTATGCCTGCGGAGGCGGTCCACATCTTCCATAAATTCAAATTGCTGTTCGATATCCAATAATACAGCTTTCTGCTCCTCGGTTGCCCTGACAATAAGCTCTTCCAGCAGATCTATTTCTACTTTGGATAGATTTTCATTCTGATAAGAAGTTCGCCAGATCATGCGTTGCAACGACTGGCGAATATCCGCCATTTTCTGGATGGCCTCTGGATCGCTGTTCTGATCCTGCTCCAGACGTAACTGCATGAGCCGGCGGGAGACACTGTCCGCTTCGGTTTTGAGCCTTTCTTTTATGGCCACATCAAGAAGGGGCATTATACCTGGTTCCGGGAAAATCTTATTTTTGAAAGACATGATTGCCAAGCCATCAAGGGTCTGACGTGTTTTATTAATCTGCGACATGAGGCTTTTTTTCATCTTCTTGACGGTCTTGGATCTTTCCGACATGCCCCATACAAACTCCCGCATGCCCGAAAGGGTTTGGGCATGGCCTGCGCTGGCCACAAGCAGCACTGTCTTTTGGGGTGGTTTCTCTTTCATTATCCTGGCAAATTCGAGTAGTGTTGCCACGCTGCAAGCTTCGTCGGCGCCCGGGGATAGCCCGGCCACGTTGACGGAGCTGTCGTAAAATGCCTCGAGCATGACCATCTCATCCTTAACTTTCGGGTCTGTGCCGGGGATCAGGCAGTAAATATTTTCAGCTATTTCCGATTGCCAGCGGATATTCGATGTCAGGGTGATCTGATCTGCCACCCGGGTTAAGGCCGGGTTTTCAAAGCGCCCGAACAGATCTCTTGCCTGGTCAAGGGGCATCCAGAACCGGGGAAACTGAACCGGGGAAAGCTCAAACTTATCTTTAAAAAGGATGTTAGGGGAGCTGCCACGGTCCACGTATATTGCTGCCCGGGCACCCATCGTAGCGGCAAATTCCCAGTTTCTACCCGAATCGAGTTCCATCAGGACAACGGCGCCTTCGATCTTTTTATCATTATATTCCTGCGGTTTACCGGTGCCGACGTAGACCAGGGGGGCTTTGATTCCGGGGGCAGGTATGGTTTGGGGCGATACAGCGTTTCCTAAATACGGCAGGATTGAAATTGACCGGTTGGTGTCAGCTAGCGTGAGACGGCTTTCCTGATGACGTATTACCGGTAACGAAAATCGCTGGGAGCCGATAATATCAAAGCCCATTCCGGAGAGACGGTTCTTGATATAGGCGGCAGCCGTTGCATTGCCGGGGGTTCCGGTACTCCTGTCCTTAACAGCGGACAGTGCCTGAATATCTTTAAAAAACTGATCCCGTACCATGGGGCGGGTCGCAGCGATACCGTCGCCGGCGAACGAAAACAGGATGAGACTCAGAACAAATGAGCTTCCCAGGGTTGAAAGAAATTTCCTGAACAGCAAAGCAGCGCGCAACTGGATACATAGCGCGCGATAAAAGGTGCCCGTTATATGATGGTATCTTATTCTGCTCATAGAATGACTATGCCCTGAAGTCGTGGTCGAATATCTACAACCGATCTCAAAATAATCTAAGTTCTCCTGGCTGTGTTGCGAAACAGCTCAAAATGCTCACATACTACGTGTATGCTCCGCTTTTTCGTTGTCCCGCGCCTTGCCAGAAGCACTAATCTTTATTTTGAGATAGGTTGTAGTTTAAAAATCAAATCGTAAAACATGTTTATCGCGTGTCGATTTTGCCGATGGATATGGACAGCTCGTCCCGATCCTCGATTTTATCGATACGACCATCCCTGATCCATATAACCTGATCTGAGACATTCAGCATTTTGAAGTCGTGTGTGGCGGAGATGATCGTGACACCGCGGTCAGTGCTCAAGCTCTTCAACAAAGAGATGATCTCTTCACCGGTGGTCAGGTCAAGATTACCGGTGGGTTCATCTGCGAGAATGATGGCCGGGTCATTGGCCAGTGCCCGTGCAATGGCAACGCGCTGCTGCTGTCCTCCGGACAATTCAAAGGGTTTGTGATTAAATCGATCCCCCAGGCCTACCAGGTTCATTAGTTCTATGCCTTTTTCAACGGCGGTCTCGTTGGGTATGCCGGCAAAGATCATCGGCAGGGTGACATTTTCAAGGGCGGTCATGACCTGGATTATGTTGAATGTCTGAAATATGTAGCCAATCTTCCGGCAACGAAGCCATGCCAGTTCATAGGCATCCAGTTGGGCGATATCGACTTCGTCGATAAATACTTTTCCGGAGGTGGGTTTGTCCAGACCGCCGATCATGTTGAACAAAGTGCTTTTTCCTGACCCGGAAGGACCCATGATGGATATGTATTTTCCGGAGGCAATCTCCAGGTCGACACCTTTCAGTGCCTGGACTTCTATTTTACCGAGTTGAAAGGTTTTTGTGACCTTGGATACCCTTACAATACTGCTGTTGACAGCCATAGGATTCCACCATTAAATTTATTTAATTCCACTAACGAATTTATTCTTCCACCCGCATAGCTTCAACCGGCTGCATTCTGGCTGCAATCATCGCGGGGTAGAGAACGCCTGCAAGACTTAAGAAACAGCCAACACCGGTTGCCAGACCCATGGATCCAAGCATGTCCCCCCAGAGGACACTTGTAATGGCAGGGATGCCATATTGAACCATACCGGATGTGATGGCAAAAAAGGCTCCCAGGAGTGCGCCGAGCCCTGCACCCACCAGACCCTGCATACCCGCTTCCAGAAGAAACAGTCTCAGGATGAAACGATCCAGGGCACCTAAGCATTTCATGGTACCTATTTCTCTGAATCGTTCGGTCACCGACATGAGCTGGGCATTGACAATCCCAACAACGCACACCAACAGCGATAGAAAAACGATCCATCTCTGTTTGGGTGTGTTTTCTACCTGATTTCCTGTGGCTTGTATATCATATCCGGAACGGGTTACCTGCTGTCGAATATCGGCATCTCCAGTGGCAAGAAGGCCGTTGACGACATCGATCGTCACATTGGTATAGCATAAAAATGCCACAGCCAGGACCAGACTGAGGGTGGTTATCATGGATCGGACAAAGCGAACACGGATGCTCTTGAAAGCAATTTCAAGCGATTTCCTGAAAGGTAGCACCACCTGACGTTCGATGTGCCCGAAAGACGATTTTCCCTGTTGACTATCCGGCATGTTTTTGATCCTTACGGTCCAAGAATTCTCGTAGCCTGCTGCGGGGTTCTTATAAAGCCATTCTGCGTCCAGCGACGAGGTCACACTTCATAACATTTTTTCAGTAACGTTATTATTAACAGATTTTTTCCATTTTGAGAACAGAATAAATCCCAACGTTTCAAAAGCCGGAGGGCTTCAGAGCCAAGGCGTCGGGGGTGAAGCTGTAGTCGTTTGCCACGAACCCTTGACAACACAGGATCTGATGTCCTCTGGCCTTTTCCGTAGGGTAAACAACATGGCAAAATCGACCCCATCCTTTGAACCGAAACAGTGAGCGCATTCCCCGTAGGTTCTGCCGTTCGGCAGAACATTCTTCGTAGCTTACTGCGAGGTTTTTCAATTCACCTGCTGGAATATCCAGGAAATAATGTTTTCTCTATGATATTGGTTATAATAACAGCCCATAATTATCCTTTGCCATGTTGTTTATGCAACATTGGGGTAAAAGTGACTTTTAGATCTGGCATGAGTATGGTAAAAGATAAGGTTCAAGGAATCTAGGGATAGAGGGGAAACACACCGTTTTAAGTTTAGGTGTTAATTTTTTAAGTTCAGCTAAGGGCTAAGAGCCAAGAGCTAACAGCCGACAACCGTCAGGTTGTCCAGGGATATATTCATGGCGAAATCAGAGGTTCACCCGGGGCACAGTTTTGAAAAATGGCAGGTTTGGCCAGGCAGTTATGACAACCCTTCGGCTGACGGTCTCTATCCCTTTCCCGCACAGACAGGTTTGGACATTTTACCGGAAACTCCCATCGCTTCCATGGGCTCCTGTTTTGCGAGGGAGATACGCAAATCGTTGATCCAGGAGGGGTATGCCTATATTTCCGAAGAGGTGGAGCATCCGGCATCCGTTCATGCCAGTGCGGCCTGGGAAAGAACGTACAATACATTCGCCATGCGGCAGATATTCGAGTACACGTTTGCTTCTTTCAGACCCGATGTTCGTTGGTGGGCGGCGCCTGTGTCGGGCAAAATTCAGGATCCTTATCGCCGGATTATTCTATATGATTCCATTCCGGCGGCGGAAAAGGATTTCAGCCACCATCTCATCTGCAGCCGGCGTGCGTTAAAACGTGCCCGGGTCCTCATCCTCACGCTCGGGCTCACAGAGATATGGGAAGATACCGTGGATGGTTCCGTTATCTGTCTTCCTTCGGGCCCCTATGTCAAGGAAGGCGGCAGCATGGAAAGGTATCGCTTCAGGGTCAGTCGCTATACGGAAAACCTGAAAAACCTGGAAAGGATCCACGAATTGATGTCACAGCACAATCCCGACTGCCGGCTTCTGGTCACGGTTTCACCGGTACATCTGTGGGCAACGTTTCGACAGGACCTGGATGTGATCAGTGCCAGCTGTAATTCCAAGTCTACATTACGTGCGGTGGCGGATGAATTTGTTTCCATGCATGAGAACGCGCATTATTTTCCGGCATTTGAAATGGCAACCATCTACCGTATGCTGATGGGGCAAAGCTATTTTGCAGAGGGCAAGGAAAATTTCCACGTCAACAGCGAAACAGTGGCGTTTATCATGAAGCAATTTTATCGTTTCTATTCGGCTTCGCAAGCCGCAAGCTATAAGCTATAAGCATTAAGCGGTCATCTGTAGGCAGCTTATGGCTTACAGCTTACAGCTCAAAAGAAGAACCTCATGAGACAGAAGCAGAAAATGAAACCAGATGCCTCCACCATGACGAAAGGTCAGCTACTGGCAGCCCTGGAAAAGGCAGTGAGGTATCCGCACAAACATGTTCACAAGGGACGGTTGGTTGTGTCACCAAAGGCCTATGAGACACCCGGCCTGGAAACGAATCTGGCCATCAGCCCTTTTTGCATATTGGATTGTACCGGATCCATCAGGGTAGGCCCGTGGTGCAATATCGGACCGCGGGTACGGATCTACACCCACGACACGCTTCACCTGGGGATGCAACCACTGGCTTTGCTGGAAAATGAGATGGGGGTGTTGTGGCAGGATAAAGAGATTGGAACCGATGTGTGGATTCACGATGGATCGATGGTGTTGTATCAGGCCACTCATCTGCCGGATGGTTTTGTGCTGGGCGCGGGTTCTGTACTGACAAAAAATCCGGGTCCTTTCGAGATTTGGGCAGGCAGTCCTGCCAGAAAGGTTGGTGAGAGAAAGGAGATGGCGCGGGAAGCCATTGAAACGTTTAACCATCAACCCAGATTTCGATTGCCTGAGGACACCGGGACCACGCCATGACAATGCAGCCCAAGAAGCCTGTCCTGGGGATGATTCTCAAGGGTTATCCAAGAATTTCAGAAAGCTTCATATCCAACGAAATTCTACTGTTGGAACAACAGGGGATTCCTATCCATATTTTTTCCATGCGTCAGCCGCGGGAATCCTTTTCCCATAAAAGCGTCCAGCAGATCAACGCCAGGGTGGATTACCTTCCGGAATCAATCCTGGCAGCACTGCCGCAGCTCTTGTTTTATAACCTTCTGCTGGCTATAAAGGCCCCCGGTCTCTATCTGCGCGCCATTGTAGTGGCGTTCCGGAGATTTCTACGAACACATAAATCGGCCACCATCAAGCATTTGCTTCAAGCAGGCTATCTGGTTCAGAAATTACTTCCGGGAAGCGGCGTGGTTCACTTTCACGCCCATTTTGCACACTCACCATCTTCGGTAGGCATGTTTGTGAGCTGGCTGAGCGGGCTCGAATTCAGTTTTACGGGACATGCCAAAGACATTTACACCTCGAATCCCCTGCAATTGAAAGAGAAAATGACCAAGGCCCGGTTTGTTGTCACATGCACGGAATATAATCGACGTCATCTTTCAATGCTGGCAGGCAATGACAATGTTCCCCTATACCGGATATATCATGGTATCGATCTGGATCTTTTTTCAGGCGGGGACCTTCGCAGGCATCCGACAGTACCCTATCATTTTGTAACGGTGGCCCGCCTGGTCCCCAAAAAGGGCCTTGCCACGGTATACCGTGCACTCCAATGGTTGCAGAAGAATGATGTCGATTTTCAACACACACTCATCGGAGACGGGGATGATAGGGATAAGGTTTTGGCCTTGATTCGCGATCTCGGTTTGTCCGGGTCGTGCAAATGGGTCGGCACACTTGCCCACGAGTATGTGCTGGACCATTACCGCCGTTCGGATCTTTTTGTTCTAGGATGCGAGCAGGCTGCCAATGGTGATCGGGACGGAATTCCGAATGTATTTGTGGAGAGCCTGGCAATGGGCCTGCCGGTTGTGGGAACGCGGTTATCAGCTATCCCGGAGTTAATCGAGGACGGCAAGACCGGTCTCCTGGTTCAGCCCGGAAATGACGAGGAAATGGCCAGAGCCATGCTGCGTATTCTTGCGGACACGCAACTTCGGGAGCAGCTTATTCATTCTGGAAAGGAACGGGTTCGTCAGGCCTTCAATAACCGGGAGCTCATCAAGGATCTGTTTTCTGTTTATCGCAAAGAGGTGCCGGAGTTGAAGCTTTAGGCAAATAAGCAGTAAGGATTAAGCGATATACGCTTATCGAAACTTAAAACCTAAAACCAAAAACTTAAAACTACCATGTTGGATAGGGAATCTCCCACGCGTTTCGGTTTGATAAGACACGCACAGACGGTATGGAACCAGGATAAAATGATCCAGGGGCAAGAAGATTCGCCTCTCACAACGAAAGGCCGGGCACAGTCCAGGGCCTGGGGGGGGCAACTGGCGGCCGTGCCCTTTGATCGTATTATCACTAGTGACCTGGGCCGAACGGTTGCCACGGCCGAATTGATCAACCGAACCCTGAAATTGCCCATAGAGAAAATGTCCCGGCTGCGGGAGCTGGACTGGGGCATCTGGACGGGCAGACGGATTCGAGATATTAAAAATGAGATCCCCGAAGAACTGAGAATCATGGAACAGGCCGGATGGCAGTTTTGTCCACCTGGCGGTGAAAGTCGCAGGGAGGCCAGGCTGAGGAGTCGGAAGGCCCTGGAAGACGCATCCAGGAGATGGCCGGGAGAAACTATTTTAACGGTTATCCACCAGGGTGTTATCAAGTGTCTTCTTTATGGTCTGGCCCAGAGAAGATTTCTGCCCCAGGAGTCTGCCATGATCAAACCGCGTCACCTGCACTGGCTCGTAGCCGGGGAGACGGGATTGGAGATTGAGCGAATAAATGCTTTCGAATTATAAAGAGGGTCCGAGGGAACAACAGACGGTTTTAAGTTTTAGGTTAAGCCGTCAGCTATTAGCAACGATCAATGACGCGCGAAGCGCAAATATCAACAAATTACGCCCGAAGGGCAGAATGACGCGCGAAGCGCTAATGACAGCTGAAGGCTAATAAGGATCCATGGATCATCTGGAGACAATGTCGTGAAAATTGTATTTTACTGTCAGCATGTTCTTGGAATCGGCCATTTTTTTCGAACACGCGAGATTTGTGAAAAACTGAAAGAGCATGATGTCATTCTGGTTTCGGGTGGTGACAGACCCGATATCCCGCTGCCGGGACATGTTCGGGAATTTCGTCTTCCAGGATTGATGATGGACGAAGACTTCAAAAATATGTTTTCGACGGAAAAGGGGAAACGCATCGATGTGGTAAAGGAGGAGCGGCAGAGAATGCTGTTCCGTCTTTTTGAAGAGACGTCTCCGGATGTTTTTATAATAGAGTTCTATCCTTTTGGACGCAAGGCATTCCGCTTTGAACTTGATCCCATTATAGAGAGTATCCACGACGGTTCCCTACACCCCTGTCGGGTCGTCTGTAGCCTTAGAGATGTCCTGGTGGAAAAAGAGAACGCCGCATCCCATGAAAAACGTGTAATCAAACTGTTGAATCGCTATTTCGATACCCTGTTCGTTCATTCGGATCCAGAGTTTTTAAAGCTGGATGCCACCTTTGCAAGACTGGATGACATCTCGATTCCCATTGCCTACACCGGTTTCGTTACCCCTAAACCCGTACCGGGATCCGGGATAGCTCTTCGAACAAAGTTGGGTATCGGCGATAACGACTGTTTTATTGTCGCCAGTGCCGGTGGTGGTACGGTGGGGGGTGAGCTATTGGCAGCCGTTATAAAGGCCTTTGTGCAGTTGCCAGAGGGCTGCCGTTTGCAGGTTTTTACAGGTCCGTTTCTTGACCAGGAATCCTATTTCGATTTGAAATCTTTCGAGAACCCGGTCATTGGCGTGGATCGTTTCACGCCTGACTTTCTTTCCTTCCTCGACGCTGCGGATTTGTCCGTGAGCATGGCAGGTTATAACACCAGCATGAATATCATGGCATCCGGAACCCCCGCAATTGTCCGGCCGTTCGCACAGAATCAGGAACAGAGCCTTCGGGCGGAACGATTGGCAAGACTGGGTGGACTTCATATACTTTTGGACAAAGACCTGGACCCGGATCGACTAGCCGGTTTGATGGCGCGGATGCTTGAAGAAAAGAAGAAACCGGCAAGTGCCATTGATTTGAATGGTGCGGAAAATACGGCTGCCAGGATTGCAGATATGGAGG
>JASJGV010000354.1:0-4425 GCA_033791325.1 Desulfobacterales bacterium
CGGTTTTACAACCATCATGGCCATGGCGGTTCTGCTTCCCCTTTCTTTTTTTATGGACCCCATGGTGGGCATTCCCTTTCTGATCGGTGTTTACAAAGGAGGCATCTACGGCGGCAGCATACCGGCCATCCTGGTATCCATGCCCGGCACCGGTGCATCCGTGGCAACAACCTTTGACGGTCCGTCTTTGACCAAGCAGGGAAAATCGCGTAAAGCCATGGAAATGGCCCTTTTCTCCTCAGTCTGCGGGGACCTGTCCAGCGATATCCTGACAATCCTGTTTATCGGACCCATCGCGATAATGGCCATGAAAATCGGTCCTCCGGAACTGGGGGCGATTATCCTGCTGAGTCTCATCATCATTTCCGCCACTACGTCGGGTCTGTTTATCAAAGGACTGGTCATGTGCTTTATCGGACTCTTTTTTTCCATGGTCGGTCAGGATCCCCTGGGTGGCATGTCACGTTTCAATTTCGGCTTTTTCGAAATCAAATCCGGTATTCCCCTGCTCCCAATGCTCATTGGCCTGTTTGCCATACCTGAAATCCTTACGGCCGTTGAAAAGAAAATTACCTCTTTTGTTGCCGAGGAATTCCACCTCAAGTCTGGAGAAAGGTTAACTTTTAAAGAGTTTCGCCGCAGCATCAAAACCATTATCAGATCGACTGCCATCGGTACCTCGTTGGGAATTATCCCCGGTGTGGGCCAGGTGGTGTCAGCCTTTGTGGGCTACGCTGCCGCAAAAAATGCTTCCAAACATCCGGAAACATACGGCAAGGGCGAACTGGATGGTATTGCAGCTGCTGAAGCAGCCAACAATGCCGTAAACGGCCCCACCCTGGTACCCCTGCTGACCCTGGGTATTCCCGGTGACAAGGTCACGGCCATCCTGCTGGGGGCTTTTATTGCCCAGGGCTTGCGCCCGGGGCCTCAGCTTTTTGCCGAACAGGGACCTTTGGTCTTTGCACTCCTTGTGGCCATGATATTTGCAAATCTCATTTTTGTGGTACTCGGTTATCTCACTATTCCGTTGTTTGCAAAAGTCGTGACCATAAGGAAATCAGCACTCCTGCCCCTCACAGCCATCTTTGCCTTTGCCGGCTCCTATGTGTATCGATCCGATCCTTTTGATCTGCTGGTGCTGGTCTTTTTCGGTATCTTGGGCTATACTGCCAAAAAATTAAACTTTGACGTCACGCCCATGGTCATGGGCTATATCCTGGGCCCGGTGCTTGAATATTCTTTTGGCCAGACCATAAACCTTGGACGGGGCGATACCCTGCACTACATATTGACTGCACGCCCCATCACTGCAGTCATACTGGCCATTACCCCTTTTGTAACGGCCGGACTGTGGTGGCGCAGTGCACGTCTACGAAACAAACATATTAGAGAACCGTTATCAAAAGAATGAGAGGAGGTGGTATCCGGTTTAGCTATAAGTTATCTCAAAAATTACACCAACATCAACGCCAATCATAAAAAGGAGGACACAGCATGACTTTTAAAAACATATCCCGTTTAATGTTCGTGGCGGTGCTTCTGGTTTTTGTGGGCCTGTCACCTGTTATGGCCGACAATTATCCAAGCAAGCCGATTACCCTCATCATTCCCCTGGGAGCCGGTGGTTCTCATGATCTGAATGCCCGTGTTTTTACGAGTGTTATTCCCTCATACCTGGGTCAGGCGGTGGTGGTCAAACTGATGCCGGGTGCCGGTGGACAGACAGGCACAGCAGCAGCAATTAAAGCCAAGCCAGATGGGTATACCCTGATCTTTACACACAATTATATTGACCAGCTTCAGCCCCTGCTTGAAAAACTCCCCTACGACACCATCAAAGACCTGAAATCTGTTTGTAGAATCAATTATGGTGCCTCCAGTGTTGTGGTAAGAGCTGATAAACCCTGGAAAACGCTAGACGATATGCTGTCCTATGGTAAAAAGAACCCGGGCAAGCTGGTTTTCACCACTTCCGGTAACTGGGGCGCAACCATGACCCCAGGCGCCAGGGTCCTGTTAGAAGCCGGTGTCGAAGCCACATACATTCCCTACAAAGGTGGTGGCCCAGCCATGCAGGCGGTACTTGCCGGTGATGGTGATTTCATGATGTCCTTTCCTTCCCAGGCCGGTCCTCTGGTGGAAGCCGGTAAAATCCGCGCCCTTGCAAGCGCCGGCAACACCCGCGTTTTCCCCGATGTACCTAACCTCAAGGAACTGGGATACGAGACCGGAACAATGGATCGTATCGTCATGGCACCCAAAGGCGTACCGGAAGATCGCATGAAAATTTTGCGGGATGCCTTCGCCAAGCTGAATGGGGATAAAACCTACAAAAAATTGATGCAGCGCATCGGTGAGAATATTGAATATATGGATGGGCCCGATTATGACAAGCTCCGTCCGGTAAACCAGGAAGCGTACCGCGTACTGGTCAAAAAGATTTCGGGTCAATAAACCGAGACCGCTATCTCAAAAGTAAAACTGGCATCCTCACCTGAAGAGGGTGCCAGTTTTTTCACTCGGCTCCGTATTATACCGCTTGTCATAATAATGTTCCGAAAATAGGATGGCGGCATAAGGGTTTGTAGCAGAAAAACGGCCCTCAATCAGAACGTTTTTCTAACAACCCCTATAAGCCATTTCAAAAAGTGGAAAAACATATGAATAACACAATTGGTTTTGTGGGATTGGGTTTAATGGGAAGCGGCATGGCCCTAAACCTGGTGAATGCTGGCTTTCGTGTTATAGGCTACGATCTGGATTCTGATAAAGTGGCCACATTTACCGCATCCGGGGGTCATAAATCAGAAGATCCGGAAACCATGCCGGCGCAGGTGGATGTCATCGTGCTTTCCCTGCCCAATTCGGATGTGGTCAATGAGGTGGTGCATAAAACCCTGAGACTAAAAGAAACCGGCACCGAGAAATTAATCCTCATCGATACCACCACAGCAGATCCGGGTATGTCAAAGGCCCTGGCAGAACAGCTACAAGGTAAAGGCATCACCATGCTTGATGCCACCATTAGCGGAACATCCAAAATGTGTGCTGAAAAAAATATTACCTTGATGGTTGGTGGCGATCAATCGATTTTTCAGCAATGCGACGCCATTTTCGCAGCTCTTGCAGCTCAAACTTTCTACTTGGGGCCCAACGGCTCAGGGGCAATGATGAAGTTGATTGTCAATCTAGTTCTGGGAATGAACCGCATGGTCCTGGCGGAAGGACTATCTTTGGGTAAAAGGGCCGGAGTGGACAGCGAGCAAATGTTGAACGTACTTAAAAATTCAGCTGCATACTCCAAAGCCATAGACATGAAGGGTCTTAAAATGGCCAGCGCTGATTTTTTACCGGCCGAGGGAAAACTCGCCTTTCACCTGAAAGATGTCCGTCTCATGCTCGATTTAAGCCGCCAGTTGAATTTTCCATTGCCCCTTAGCTGTCTGCATGCCCAGGCTCTGACGTCTCTGGTAGCCAAGGGCCGGGGTGAATGGGACAATGCTGCCATAATGACCTTCTACGACGATCTTGTGTCATCTTGACCTTGGATAGTGTAACCTGAGATGAGCGCTCAACTTAGGTGTAATCATTTTTGAATAGGAGAAAAAAAAAGTGAGCTTAATTACAATTTCACAAAGCATTGGCAGCATGGGGATGGTTATCGCTCGCCAGGTTGGCGAAACCCTCGATCTGGAAGTTTACGATGATGAAAAATTAAAAGCCAAGGCTTTGAAGCTGGGGCTGCATACAAAGGAGCTGAACAGTCTGGCCGAAAAACCACCCGGATTTTTCAGCCGCTATTTCAGCAAGCGCCCTGAAATTTATCAGGACATATTAGAAACCGTCATTTTTGAGGTATCACGCAAGAATCAGGGGATTGTCATTGGTCATGGCAGCCAGTTCCTGTTGCGGGATTTCAGTTGTGCCCTGCATGTCCTTATTCATGCCCCCCTGGAACAGCGCGTACACCGCATCATGGAACAGCAGAGTCTGGATCGAGATACCGCGGAAAAACTGGTTGAAAAAAGCGACAATGCCCAAAAGGGGTTTTTTCAATACGCATTCAATATGCAGTGGGATGACCCCACCCTGTATGACCTGGTAATCAATCCGGGCAAACTGGGTCCGGATGCAGCCGTAAAACTGATCGTCGAAGCCGCCAGTCCCGAAAATATGAACACCTGTAGTCTATCTGCCCTGGAAGCAATGGGACGGTTAGGATTGGTCAAAAAAATCGAGGTCGCATTGCTGAAAAGTGGTCACAACCTATCCATATTACGGATCGACACTGACCCGGGAGGCATTGTAAACATTGGCGGGTATGCGCCCAATGCGAATGCCAAAGCGGATATTCTACAGACCATTAAAGGGGTGGAGGGTGTCACTGCCATTGAATCAACCATCGGTGATATCAGCCAACTA
>JASJGV010000355.1:0-5848 GCA_033791325.1 Desulfobacterales bacterium
TGGCTATAAAATAGCTATATTATAATCATATTAAAGCTTTTTAGGTGTTTCCCCTGATTTTGTCAAGAAAAATATCATTGGACGAGGTGCGTAATTGAAGAACTTCGTAGCAAGCTGCGAGGAATGTTCTCCCGTAGGGCAGTGCTTCACATCGACCCTAAGGAATTCTGTCTAATTCAGATGCGCTCGCGATTGCGGTTTATGGATCAAATATTTGTCGCCAAAGAGGTGTCCCATATGCTAACGTCTGAAAGACAAACGACATTTCAGGATCAAGATATCGAAATCCATCTTAACAATAACGAGAAAACAAATATATGAAAATCTTAACTGTTTCCGATCGTGTGGAGCCGATTCTCAACGATTCGTTTGACACGAAGCGGTTTTTCGGAATCGATCTGATACTCTCCTGTGGAGATCTGCCTCCGGAATACCTGACGCTTATTTCCAACCGGGTGCAGGCACCGCTCTATTTTGTAAAAGGTAACCACGATATCCGTTACGATCTAAAACCGCCCGAGGGATGCATGAACATCCATGGAAAACTGGTTCAGTTCCAGGGTGTTAAAATCCTGGGACTTGAAGGATCCCGATGGTACAATGGTGGCCCCAATCAATACACCGAGCGGCAGATGCGTCGGATTGTTCGCAATTTGAAGATAGGCATCTGGTGGAAAGGGGGTATTGACATGATTGTTTCACATGCCCCGCCAAGGCATATTCACGATGCAGAAGATCGTTGCCACAGGGGATTTAAAAGCTTCCACCCGCTTATCAATCGCTATGCGCCCAAATATTTCCTGCATGGTCATATTCATGCGCACTTTGACAATTTTGCAGACAGGGTAACAAACATCGATAACACACAGGTCATTAACAGCTATGGCTATACGATTCTTGACATCGATATTTAGAAGGAAACCTTCTTCAAAAAAATCCGGTGCTCTTCCCGTTGAAAGACCGCAGGAAACCAAGAGCTTTCGAAAAAATCAGATCAATGAAGGGGCCTTTGACACGGTCAAACGTGGTACCTACCCTGTTCCCTTAAACAAAATTACGGGCAGTGTGGGGCGGTATCAGGACTTCGACAACCTTTTCAGGATCAAAAAACATGTTCCCTCGGAGCGACTTGAGAATATCAAGATTTCCATGCGGCGCGGGAAACGATTACCACCGGTCAAGCTTTATCAGATCAAGAATGAGTATTATGTCTTGGACGGTAACCACCGTGTTTCCGCAGCCAAAGAATTCGGTCACGACACGATCCTGGCAGACATTGTCGAGTTTATTCCGTCGAAAAACACACTTGAAAACATTCTGTATCGACAGCAATCGGATTTTTTCGACAAGACAGGCCTGACACAGGAAATCGATCTTACAGAATTAGGCCAGTATGACTATCTATTAGAACAAATCAAAAAGCACCAGGATTATCTCTGGCGAATCACAGGCAGTAAAGTTTCCATGAACGAGTCGGCACAAGATTGGTACAAGACCATTTACAGCCCACTCATCACCATTATAGATAAAGGGCAGCTCATTCGACACTTTCAAAATCGAACCCTGCCAGACCTGTATGCCTATATCTCCTTTCATCAATGGGAAAGAAACCTGTCACGCAAATACGGCATCGGGATCGACAAATTGATCCCCAAAGACATGGAGGCGTTTAGAAAGAAAATGGCAGACATAAAAGAACAGCAGTATCCGGAATTGCAACGGGATATCACCGCCTTTGTATTGATCAATGTCAAGGCAAAAAGCGAGTACCGCATCATGGACAAATTATTTGTACACCACGAAGTCAAAGAGCTTCACTCGGTACACGGGGATGTGGACATCATCGCAAAAATTGTCCTGACAAGGGACATGCTCTCATCGGATGCCGAGATTATCGGGAATTTTGTTCACGACCATATCAGGGGCATCTCCGGTGTAGGCAGCACCCAGACACTGATTCCCGGGTACTCGAAAATCAAATAAATCATCGCCCGTGAAACCGGTGACTTCCATTTTTCCGAAAAGCTGAAAATAATCAGGAGACGACATCCGGATTTGACCCGAAGAATAGTGATTTTGCATTCTCCGTTACCAGTGCTCGAAGCACTATTTATTTTTACCTTTTTCGAAGCAACTCATTTCTGCTGTGGCTGTTTTTGTGACCGGGTTGTGAAAAATAGATACCAGAAAAAACACCGCCCAAAAGTGCAATCAAGGGTATTGTTTTGGGAATTGGATAGACCCATAACCCGATAACGACCCAACCAGAGTTCCATATCATTTGAATTATCTTATGATAGGTTTTAAATAGCCTGGCCTGATCTTTGATGTCTTTTCGAGACGCGTTTCTGAGAAACCAGGTCCAGAAACCGATACCGACAGCGAATATCAATGAACCTGCCCAAAGTCTAAATGAATACATATTTCCTCTGATTACTTATCGATATGTTGAAAAGCTGACAACTTTCCTTCAAGCCATTTTCGCGCGTGTTTTGGGATATCATGGGCTCCGAACAATACTTCAAGCACCACATAAAAAAGGGTCTACAAGATACTGATATTCTTGTAAACCCTTAGAAGCAAACTGGAGGCGGCAACCAGATTCGAACTGGTGAATAGCGGTTTTGCAGACCGCTGCCTTACCACTTGGCTATGCCGCCAAAAAAAATGGAGCGGGAAACGGGATTTGAACCCGCGACTTCGACCTTGGCAAGGTCGCACTCTACCACTGAGTTATTCCCGCTCGTTTGGTCTGCGTTTTTTAACGGGATATGAATCGTTTGTCAATAAAAATAAATCTGCCCTGCAGATTTATGAAACGCGACAATGTCGCTTTTTAATTCAGTTATATTTTGACCGTTTCCTTATTCCTAAATTGAGCGCTTGTCGAGGTTGACGCAGCTACAAGGAAGATGCCGTTCCGTTATAGTGGACTATGCGGTGCGGCATCTGACGCCGTAGATGCGGTAATATCGGCAAGCCCAATGGGTTTCAAATTTTAAGAATCTAAAATTATAAAATCCATTGAAAAGAAACATAAAATCAACATTCTTAAAAAATGAAACGCTCACTTTAGGTTATTGTTTCAAGAGATGTCTGGCCCTGAAAAAATAATCTGCTCCCGACCAAATCGTAAAGATAAGAGCACCCCACAAAAAGAAGGTTCCTATGGCGGTCATGCTGATGGAAAAATAATCATAATGGAAAAACAGCGGAATGATGGCTGCTATTTGAAACCCTGTTTTATACTTTCCCAACCAGGAAGCGGACACATCCCCACCGGTTTCTGCAATGATATTTCGCAAACCCGTAACTGCCAGTTCCCGCCCGATGATAATACAAACCATCCATGCCGGCACCCATCCATGGTATACCAGCATAATAAACGAGGAAGACACCAGCAATTTGTCCGCTACGGGATCCATGATCTTGCCAAAACTGGAAACCAGGCCTCTCTGACGTGCGATATAGCCATCCAGGTAATCAGTTATAGCGGCAGCACTGAAAAAAAGACCGGCAATAAATGTGCAAAGTCGATTCGGAAAATACATCAAAAGAATAATGATGGGTATCGCTCCGATTCTACCCAAGGTCAAAGTATTGGGCCTGGTCAGCGCCTCTTTTAATTTTTTATTGAATGGCATAATGTCTTTGAGCTTTCAGTTTGTTGTCTGCACGCATCATGCTTCTTTGTGCGTATGAACAAATTTTGTTTTACATTCCTGACTGCAGAAAAAGAGTTCTTCACCTTTATAATGCAGGCCAACGCCATTTCTTTTCGGAAAATAGACACCACAAAGCGGATCCTGGATCATGATATCATCAATTTCACCAGCAACGTTTGAGGAAACGTTTTCCCGCGAAGAAGATGCCGTTCCCATCCAGTTTTTAATCGCCCGGTAGCAGAAATATCCCACACCCAGCAGAATCAATAGCTTCATTGAATTCCCACAATTTTTTGTTCCGAATCCTGCAGACTCTCCAGGAGTGAAAGCATATCCTTTCCCAGCACGGGATGCACCATGGACGGCTCTATATCACATATGGGTTTCAATACAAAGCGTCTTTTATGCATCCGTGGATGCGGAACTTCTAATTTTTCTGTTTGAATTACCCGATCACCAAATAAAACGATATCGAGATCGATAACACGCGGGCCAAATCGCACGGTATTGGCTTTGCGGCCGATCGCCTTCTCTATGCCTTCTATTTTGTTCAAAAGCGCATATGGGCCCAGGCTTGTTTCAATCTTTACAACCAGATTGACAAACCAGTCCTGATTTTTGTAATCGACCGGGCTTGTCCGATAAAAAGAAGACGACTTCACAAGCACGGATGAACCATCCGCCAGCAATGCCTTGATACCTTTGCGGCAGTTTTCGATCTTATCTCCCAGGTTCGATCCCACTGAAACAAATACCTGATGTGTCATCAACTTTTTGCCCGACAATGTCACAACCCCTTGTCTATCTACCCGTAACTTATTTGTTATTCTATAAAACCGTCAACGACTTATAACCGTTAGACATGGCATGCGGCCCCTGGGGTCCTTGTATGCTTGGAGCAAGGATGCTTGGAAGCTGGGATGCCTGGAGACAGGGATGAAGATGTCTGCTAATAACTCTCAGCCCCCCTCGAACCCTTCATTACATGGGGTCAAACATTTTCCCATCCTTCTTTCCAAAGTGTACCATGGTAAATCACCCGTGCGTCACCTTCCAGATAGATCCGGGTAAATACGCCATCCTCTAAGGTGTAGTATATACGAAGCATCACATTGCTGCGCGTTTTGACATTGACGGGGGATACCAACTGATGCTTCATACACATGATAAGGCTGGACGCCACACAGCCCGTGCCGCAAGCCAGGGTTTCATCTTCCACGCCACGTTCATAGGTTCTGACAGCAATGGTATTGTGTCCCATGTGCTCCACGAAGTTTACATTCGTACCCGTGGGTAAGAACGCCTCGTGATGTCGTATGGCACGCCCCAATTCAACGACATCGATGTCCTCGACATCATCGGTGTGTAGCACCACATGTGGGACACCGGTATTGATAAAATCGTAAGGGAAGCTTGTCTCTCCCACACGAAGGGCTTTGTTCTCTCTAAGATCTGTTGGATCGGTCATCCCGATTTTCACCTGGTCGTCGATAACTTCTGCCGTCACGACACCTACATCCGTTTCAAAAGAAAGTTCCGGCCCGGTAATCCCGGTGATACAGGCGAATCGACCGGCACAGCGGGCGCCATTGCCACACATCTCCGCACGGCTGCCGTCAGCGTTATAAAACCGCCATTTAAAATCTGCCCGTTCGCTTTTTTCGATTAGCAGCAGCCCATCCGCCCCGGCTGACATTTTTCTTCGGCAGGCGCCTACAACCAGTTGTTTCAGATACTGGGCATCCACGATGCCGTCACGATTGTCGATCAGGATAAAATCATTGCCGCTGCCGCTCATCTTGTAAAAAGGAATTTTCTCCATATTTTTCTTCTTTCAAATATTTGATCTCTTAGTTGTAATCTTTGTATGTTTTGCGAAAAAAAATACAAACAATCACGAAAACACGAAAACTGAAAAGCACGAAATTTTTCATGGTTTTTTTTCGTGGTTTCGTCCTTTCGTGATTTCGTGATGAAAGATCTTTTTCTTTTTCAGTTTATCCGGATTAAGTTTCCACCAGAAAATCCGGTATGGTTTCGTTACGTATCAAATCTTCATAGCTTTGACGTCTGTTGGTAACGCTGTAGGTGTCTCCTTTGACCATGACTTCAGGCACTTTGGGCCTTGAACAGTAGTTCGATGACATAACAAAGCCATAGGCACCCGCACTCATGACTGCCAG
>JASJGV010000356.1:0-7442 GCA_033791325.1 Desulfobacterales bacterium
GATATTTCTTCACTTTCATCGCCCGGTCCGTCCACGTTTTCCAAATCACTTTTTTTGATGTCTTCAGCAGTCTCTTTGGCATCGGACTCGAGCGTGTCCGATATTTCTTCACTTTCATCGCCCGGTCGGTCCACGTTTTCCAAATCGCTTTTTTTGATGTCTTCAGTTAAGTTGTTGTCTGTAAGATCTTCCATTAATCGTGTTACCCCCTTAGCCATTTTTTATCGACATATATAGTCGTACAACCCATAACCATTAACAGGCCCTATGATATAATACAATATTTAATTTCATTCCACTACTAAAAACTGGTCTTTGGCACCAATTCAAAGCCAGTTGGCTATGCCAAAATGAGTCCGAAAAAGAATCCAGGAGACAGAATACAGAATCTTTACAATGATGATTCTATAAAGATGTCAATATGGTATCCAGCATCACTTGGACAACCTCCTCGACGGAAAGATGAGTGGTATCGATGATAACAGCATCTACGGCAGGTTTTAGTGGGGATAATGCCCTGTTACTGTCATTATGATCCCGATTTTTCATGTCCTTTTGAACCGCTTCCAGTGTTTGGGAGTGTTGAGATACCATCTCTTTGTGTCGTCGCTGTGCCCTGGCGTCAATGGCCGCGTCCAGGTAAAATTTGACATCCGCCCCGGGAAATACCACCGTCCCCATGTCTCGACCTTCAAAGACAACCGATTTCTTTTTTCCCATTTTTCTTTGAATGTCCAGGAGGTGCTGTCTGACGGCAGGCATGGCCGATACAGCTGATGCAAGCATCGTCACCTCGGGTGTTCTGATTTCGTCGCTAAGATCTATTCCGTTGGAAATAATTCGTGACTTGCCATTAATATTCCGAAACTCGATGGAGAGATCCTGACAAAAAACTTGTATCTGCCTGTTATCGGTTGGTGAAATACCTGCCTTGTTTACTTCAAACGCGATACAGCGGTATAGTGCCCCCGTGTCCACGTATTGGTAATTGAGTTGTTTTGCCAGCAGACGGCTTACGGTTGTTTTTCCGGACCCAGCCGGCCCATCAATGGTGATCAACAGGGCTTTTTCCGTTTCGCAGGGTCTGTTTTTTACGTTATCTGGCATATTATTCAAGGTCGCCTACCGCCTTGATACCTTCTTCGACAGCTTTCATGTTCAAGGGGATCAGTTTTTTTCTGGACGCGAATTCCGCTTCAATGGATGCTTTCAGCGAGGCAATGCGGACGATGTTGCTTTTTGCCACAAAAGCCGACAATGCGACGACGTTCGCAGCTTTTACGGTTCCAAGATCCCTTGCGATTTCGATAACCGGGACAATCAGTTCCTGCACATCGTTACGACCGCTTCGAATGGATATGAGCGAGCCATTGATAAAAATAACCCCTCCCGGCTTAATGGTACCTGCAAATTTTTCCAGGGAGGGCCGATTCATGGCAACCAGGTGGGTAGGATTCTTGATTACGGGTGATCCAATGGGTTTGTCACTCACCACCACGGTGCAGTATGCTGTACCACCACGCATTTCCGGCCCATAGGAAGGAACCCAAGACACTTCAAGGCCTTCCTCCATTGCTGCATGAGCAAGAATTTTCCCCATTACCATGATACCTTGTCCGCCGAAACCGGCGAACTGAACTTCAGTCTGCATGTTGCCTCCTATTGAACCGGCAGTATCTTTCTGTGATCTGAGTTTCCATTTGTGATCGACTGCTCACTCCCTTACAAATCAAATGATCAGGATGACTCCGGTGTCTTGTATACGCCCAGGGGATAGTAGGGCAACATGGTGTCTTCTGCCCACTTGATGGCCTCGACGGGTGTCAGCCCCCAGTTGGTCGGACAGGTGCTGACCAACTCAACCAAGCTGAAACAGCGTCCCTCCATCTGGTATTTAAAGGCCTGCTTAATCACTTTTTTGGCCCTGACAATATGTTTGGGTTTCAACACAGCCTGTCTGGCTATGTATGCGGGTGTCTGTAATGCTGAAAGTAGCTCTGCCACTTTAATGGGCATACCCACATCGTCCACATCACGTCCAAAAGGCGATGTCGACGTTCGTTGATCGGGCATGGTTGTGGGTGCCATCTGTCCGCCTGTCATACCGTAAATGGCATTATTGACGAAAATAGTGGTAAACTTTTCTCCACGGTTGGCAGCATGTATAATTTCACCCATACCGATACTCGCCAGATCGCCATCGCCCTGGTAGGTAAATACCATGAGATCCGGTCGAACGCGTTTGATACCGGTTGCCATTGCCGGTGCCCGGCCGTGGGCAGCCTCTTGAAAATCGAAGGTGAAGTAATTATACGCCAATACAGCACAACCCACCGGTGCAATACCAACGGTTCGACCCCGGATACCCAGTTCGTCGATTACTTCCGCCACCAGCCGGTGAATCACACCGTGCGTGCATCCCGGACAGTAGTGGGTTATCTGATCGGACAGAGCTTCGGGTTTCGTAAATGTTTTTCCCATGATGTCAACTCCTTTTGCAATAGAGATGATCTATAACATTATAATATTGTTTGGATAAATTCCGTAACTTCTTCAGGGGTGGGCACATCACCACCACATTTGCCATACCAGTGAACAGGCTTCTTCCCCTGCACCGATCGTTGTATGTCTTCAATCATCTGTCCCATGCTCATCTCAATGCTCGCCACAACTTTGCAACCTTCTTTTTCAGCAGCTGCCATTACCTGTTCTTCAGGGAACGGGAAAAGTGTCTGAGGTCTGACCATGCCGACTTCGAGACCCATTTTTTTCATGTTGTCTATGGCTGTCCGGCAGACACGACTCATGGTACCGTAACTGACAATAAGTACTTGATAGTCCGAATCGGTATTGTAGGTGTCAAAGCGAACTTCTTCTTTTCTCATCTGGTCGTACTTGGCTTTCAATGCCAGGTTGTGTTGATTCAACGCTTCAGGATCCAGGAAAAGGGATTTGACCAGATTTCGCTTGTCACTGCCGCGTGTATCCATTCCGTTGGTTGCCCAGGCATCTTTGTTGGTGGGTTCTGTTTTTAAATCATCGGGAAATTCAACAGGCTCCATCATTTGACCGATCAGCCCATCTCCCAGAATCATGACCGGGTTGGTATATTTTTCAGCCAGAGGAAATGCGTTCATGACCATGGTTACGGCTTCCTGAACACTTGCAGGAGCCATGACCAGCAGGCGAAAATCACCATGTCCCATGCCTTTGGTGGCCTGAAAGTAGTCTGCCTGTGAAGGTAGAATCCCACCAAGGCCGGGACCACCTCGCATAATATTTACAAAGACCGCCGGACATTGGGCACCGGATATATAACTAATACCCTCGCTCATCAGGCTGATTCCCGGACTCGACGATGTTGTGAAAACACGGGCCCCGGCAGCTGCAGCACCAAATATCATATAAGAAACAGCCACTTCGCTTTCGCCTTGCAGAAACACACCCCCGACTTCTTTCATCCGCCTCACAAGATATTCTGCCACTTCCGATTGGGGTGTGATGGGGTATGCGAAATAGTTTAAGCATCCTGCACGAATGGCTGCTTCACCAATTGCCTCATTGCCTTTCATTAAAACTTTAGCCATAGTATCCTCCGGGTTCTATCAATCGATGTTGTTTTCAGCTGACTCTGTAATGGTTATGGCAACGTCCGGGCACATTAGGCAGCATGTTGCACAGAAAATGCAATCTTCAGGTCTTGCCTGATAAGCAGGAAAATAACCTTTGGGGCTGACGTCCGTGGCAATCTCCAGAACGTCCTTAGGACAGACGGCTACGCACAACGCACATCCTTTACAGCGCTCTTCATCGATTGAATACTGATAGGGCATGTTTCCAACTCCTTTATGATAATTCTTCAGCCTGTAGCCACGGCGGCACAAGCTGTCGTTTTATGGTCAACAGGGGACATGAAAATTGGGTCATGTCGTTTGTCTTTCTGACGGTATCCGGAATCGTGATGAATTCAATTGGCAGCCCGCTCTGGTCTGCCAATTTTTCTACTAATGCATATCCCTGATGAATATGGTCTATTGTCGTTTCATACATCATGTTGGCATTGCTGATGACGCCGGTTATCTTTAGTTTGGACGTCATCTCGATATCACTCCGGATCTTTGCACAACCCTCAATTGTATCGGTATAGGGTCTGAACGGGTTGATGACCTGTAAAACCTTGATGGGTCTATCTTTCAAGGCTTCAGCCAAGGTGGATAACACGGTTGCACCCACGCCATCACCGCCGACATCGAGTATGGCCAGGATATCTTTTGTTCGAATCATCGTGGCAACACTAGGGGAAAGTATCGGCAGGTCAGCCTTCATATACTGCTCTTCGGGCAATATCACATCAATGCCGATTTTTTGTAATTCCTTCCGGGCTTCCCGGGTCCGGAAATAGGGATTCACCAGATCGAGATCAGCCACCTGTACGGTTTTTCCGGAAAGTCTTTCAGATACAGCAAGATTTATGGCGACCTCGGTTTTGCCACTGCCATAATTACCTACAATAATGACAATGTTTTTATAGTCGATACGCATGTTGATTTCCGATTTTGAAATAAATATGCTATGTGAATCAGATGATAATTAAAAGACTCTCTTTCTTATTTTCAAAAACCTGCTGTGTCAAGGCTTTTAAAGAAGAAAACATTTTCTCTTTTTATATAATTTCTGATATGTTAAGTTCATAATAGTCTGAAAAAAGTGGCATTACAAAGCGTTTTTTTATTTCCATGTTATATGGTGTCCGTCCAGAAATAGGGATTTTCACGTTATGCCAAGGCGGGCGGCAGATTTAACCCGCAGGAATAGTGCACTATTTTGAAGAGTTAAATCATGTCGTCCAACGTCGGCAGGGCGTGAAAAGACCATTTATGGATGGGCACTATCTAATATTCGATAGTTATAACCAACCCCGGATCCATAAAGGTCTTCAGGATTTATGAAACGTGTTCAAACAGGTATCGAAACTTTCTTAGCATCACCCCCCAAATGGATTAAAGGGCAGCGTATCGGCCTCCTTTGTAACCCCGCCTCTGTCAATACCGATTTCCAACATACCCGTCTGTTGATCGATCGCATATTTCCTGGACAGATCACGGCCTTGTTTTCACCTCAGCATGGGCTGTTTTCAGAAAAACAGGACAATATGATCGAATCAGATGATAGGGTCGACCCCGTATTAAAGGTGCCGGCATTCAGCTTGTATGGAAAAACCCGTTGTCCGGACCAGGATATGTATGATCTAATCGATACGCTCGTTATTGACCTGCAGGATGTTGGAACGCGGGTATATACATTCACATCCACCCTCTCCTATTGCATGGAGGCTGCCCGCCAATATGGCAAAAGAATTCTTGTGCTGGATCGCCCGAATCCCCTGGGAGGCTCCAAGGTTGAGGGGAATTGCCTGACGGACAATTGTCGCTCCTTTGTCGGCCGTTACCCGATTCCCATGCGTCACGGGATGACCATGGCTGAATTTGCTGGAATGATCAACGATCATTTCAACATTAACTGTGACCTTCACATATCCCCGATGAAAGGCTGGAAGAGGCATATGCTTTTCCCGGATACAGGGCTTCCATGGGTTGCACCTTCTCCAAACCTGCCAACGCCGGCTTCTGCCATGGTCTATCCAGGACAGGTAATATGGGAAGGCACCAATATTTCCGAAGGCAGGGGCACAACCCAGCCGTTCGAGTGTTTTGGTGCGCCTTATATCAAACCGGAAAAACTGCTGTCCCATATGGGCATTCGGGATTTACCCGGCATGATTTTGCGTGAAACTGCTTTTGAGCCGACATCCAACAAGTGGCAAGGATCTCTTTGCAGGGGGTTTCACATCCACGTTCTGGATTTCGGTGTGTACAAACCCTATGAAACCACCCTGTGCCTACTGCATGCGGTCATCACAAACCACAATAAATCATTTCAATGGAAAACCCCGCCCTACGAGTATGAATTTGAAAAATTACCCATCGATCTGATTGTCGGTGATTCAGATCTTCGGAAGCAGCTTGAAAGCTTAAATGATCCATTGGAATTAGTTGACTCCTGGAAACCGGCTTTGGAAAAGTTTAATTCTCTGAGCAAGCGCTATCATCTATACGAATATGAATAAAGAAAATGCCGACTGGCTACGAATGCGGTTCAAAAAAAATAAAGTATGGGTGGCGACAGGTCCGGCCGGGCAGCCTCGTGTTGAGGATGGAAAGGTATTGATCAAGTATCAGCTGGATCAAGTGCATGAATACCGGGTTCATAACAAGCATGTGCGACCCCTGGAGCCTGCGGAAACATCCGGAACAGCAGCGTCTGGCCAGGTGGCTGTCACGCCAGTGAAAGCGGTCTCCGGGCAAATAAACAAAAAAGTTGAAAACGATCGTGTTGTCCACGTGTACACGGATGGGGCATCTTCAGGTAACCCCGGTCCGTCCGGTATTGGGGTCTTGCTCCGGTATGGTAGTCATGAAAAGGAAATATCAAGGTATATCGGCACCGCGACCAATAACATTGCTGAACTGGAGGCTATTCGGGTCGGGCTTTCCCTCATCAGGAATCCTGCCCTGCCCGTTCGCGTCTATACGGATAGTTCTTATGCCTTGGGGCTTCTCGCAAAGGGTTGGAAAGCCTTGAAAAACCAGGAGCTTGTTGCCAGTATTCAAAAAATAGTGTCGGAATTCGAGGATATTTCGTTTGTCAAGGTCAAGGGACACTCTGGTGATGCAGGAAATGAGAGGGTGGATGGGCTTGCTACCGATGCAATTGCGCGGGAGAAGAAGTAGGTGCCCGGATCTAAAGGACCGACACGTTGTTGCCCTTACAAGGGGCTTTATCAAGTATATGAATCAAAAGTTTAGGAGGCAGAAGTCAGAATAAAGATTCTGTTTTCTGTCTTCTATCTCCTGGATTCTTTCTTGGACTCATTCCGGCAGAGCCAAGTGTCTCTTGCCTGTCACAAAGAACCTGGTTTTTGGTAATAGAATATTAAGAGCGCTGCCTTATGTCGACAGCGCTCTTGGTTGATCAGAAAAAAGCTTTATGACTTGTCGGTTTTCAGGCTATCGATTTCTTTTTTCAAATCATCAATTTCTTTTTTGTAGGCTTCTGGATCTCCAGATTCTGTGCCCGACGATGAATCGTCTTTTTTCCAGGTATCTTTCATTTCATCAAAGCCCAGATAAATAGCCAAGCCACCTCCCAGTAAAAGCATTACGGGAATAGCGCCTGCTAAAAGCTGCAGGAAATCGACGAACCAGACGGAAAGACCGATAAGTCCCAATACAGCTGCTACTGCACCACCGATTAACGTTTTCATGAATGATCACCCTCCTTTAATATCCATTGGTTTTAGCTTCAATATATCTTTAAGACCTAATTTAAACCAAAATGCAAGTACCAAATGACATATCAGAGTTTTTTAGATATTGCAAAGG
>JASJGV010000357.1:0-3663 GCA_033791325.1 Desulfobacterales bacterium
AAAGAACCTTGCCATTAAATGATGTCATGATTTTTTCCCGTAGAGTTTTGAATTGGTGATGTGACCGGCAATGGCTGTTGCGGCTGCGGTGGCGGGGCTCATCAGGTGGATCTGACCGCCTTTTCCCATTCTGCCGTTGAAGTTTCGATTTGTGGTGGAGGCACAGACTTCCCCTTCCGCCAACACGCCGTTGCTCATGCCCAGGCAGGCCCCACAAGTAGGATTGGTGACACAGAATCCAGCATCCATGAATATCTTGATGAGACCTTGATCCAATGCCTGTTGATACGTATCCGGGGTTGCGGGAGAGACAATGGCACGAACACGGTTGTTGATTTTATTGCCACCCAAGGCCTGTGCCGCCGCCTGTAGGTCTTGGATGCGTCCATTGGTACAGGATCCGATGTAGACCTGATCCACGACCACTTTTTCCATTTCCGATACTGGTTTGACATGATCCGGCCGGTATCCATAGGTTGCCATTGGGGCTAATTTGCTGACATTGATAGCGATGACGGTCTCATAACTAGCATCCGGGTCGGAGACAAGCGATTGAAATTCCTCAAGAGCAGCTTCCTTGGAGGTGTATTCCGTATGGATATGGGGCCAGAGATAGTCGACGGTATGCATATCCGGATAACAGATGCCGCTGGTGCCACCGGCTTCGACAGCCATGTTGCACAGGGTCATCCGGGCAGCCATGTCCATTTTATCCACCACCGGACCCGTAAACTCAATAACCTTATCGGTGGCCCCGTTGACGCCTATCTGCCCGATGATGTGAAGGATGACATCTTTGGCAAAGACCCCGGGTTTCAGTTCCCCGGTCAATTCGATCTTCATGGTTTTGGGATAATGAAAGGCACAAATCCCTTTGAGGATTGCGACGGCCATGTCTGTTGTTCCAACACCCGGTGCAAATGCCCCGAAGGCCCCATGTGTGCAGGTGTGGGAATCGCCCATGGTGACGGTGAAGCCCGGACGAACGAAGCCTTTTTCCGGAAACAGGGCATGGCAGACGCCGTTTCGGCCGATATCAAAAAAATCGCTTATCTGGTGGCGGCGTGCCCAGTCCCTGAGAATCTTTCCCTGCAGGGCTGTTTTTGAATCCTTGGCCGGGGAAACATGATCGATGACCACCTTGATTTTGTCCGGGTCAAAGACCTTGTCTTTGCCTCTCTGGATCAGATCGTTGATGGCCATGGGTGTCGTAATTTCATGGCAAAACACAGCATCAAGTCGAATGATGTGCATATCACCATGCGGATTATCAATCAGATGTGAATCAAAAACTTTTTCGGCAATCGTTTTGCCCATACATTCTCCTTGAGCCTCAGGCTGATATTATGCCTTCGGCGTCATTTACGCTACGCGTGTCATTGCACTTCGTGCGTCATTAGGCCTGCGGCCGTTATTACGCCTTCGGCTGTCATTTACTGTGGCTGACAGCGTATCGCTCGAAGAATACCTAAAACCTAAAACGTAACACCTAAAACCGCTTTTATCGGCTGTCATTAGCGCTTCGCGCGATATTAGGCCTGCGGCCGTTATTACGCCTTCGGCTGCTATTTATTGTGGCTCACAGCGTATCGCTCGAAGCTTACCTAAAACGTAACACCTAAAACCTAACACCGCTTTTAATCACTATCCGTCTTAAGTACCGACAAAAACGCAGACTGCGGAATCATGACTTTCCCGACCATTTTCATGCGTTTTTTGCCTTTTTTCTGTTTTTCCAAAAGTTTCCGCTTGCGGGTGATGTCCCCGCCATAACACTTGGCCGTCACGTCTTTACGGAAAGGAGAAACGGTCTTGCGGGCAACGATTTTTCCACCGATGGCGCCTTGAATCGCGATTTTAAACATCTGTCTCGGAATTTCCTCACGAAGCTGGGTACAGGCGTGCCGGCCGCGCTCCTCGGCTCGCTCCCTGTGAACCAGCTGTGACAGGGCATCTACACGTTCGCCGTTTATGAGAATGTCCAGCTTGACCATTCTGGTCTCACGATAGTCGATGATTTCGTAATCAAAGGATCCATAGCCCTGGGTCACAGTTTTCAGTTTATCATAAAAATCATATATCACTTCCGACAGGGGCAACTCGAATATCATTTCCAGGCGATTGTTTGTCAGATACTGGTAATTTTTATTGATACCCCGGCGGTCGAGACAGAGCTTCATAACGGCGCCCATATACCTGTCCGGAACCATGATGGATGCACGGATGAAGGGCTCTTTGGTTTTCTCGATGGTGGTGGGATCAGGGTAGAGGGCCGGGTTGTCGATGACAAGCTCGGTTCCATCGTTCAGGATGATGACATAGCGAACAGACGGCGCCGTTAAAATCAGGGACAGGTCATATTCCCGTTCCAGTCGCTCCTGGACGACTTCCAGGTGTAGCAGCCCCAGAAATCCGCACCGGAATCCAAAGCCAAGTGCCACGGATGAATCTTTTTCGTAGATCAGGGCTGCGTCGTTCAGCTTCAATTTTTCGAGTGCCATGGCCAGGTCTCCATACCCGTCTGACGCCACCGGGTAGATGGAAGAAAAAACGACCGGTTTGGCTTCTTTAAATCCAGACAGAGCGATATCGCAGGGACGATCTCTCAGGGTAATGGTATCCCCGCAGCGGGTGTCACTGACCGTTTTGATACCAGCAATCAGATATCCAACCTGACCGGCGGTCAGCTTTTTCTGGGGCACCCGAACGATTTGGAAAAACCCGACCTCCTCGACTTTGTAAACAGCATTGTTGGACATGAACTTGATACGGTCTCCCGGTCGGATGGTTCCCTGGAAAATACGAAAATGAACGATGGTTCCCCTGAACGGATCATAGTGAGAGTCAAATATGAGGCCCTTAAAAGGGGCCTCGGTATCTCCGCTGGGCGGTGGTAGTTTCCGGACGATCTTTTCAAGTAAAACATCGATGCCGGTACCTTCTTTTGCAGAAGTCTGTACAGCGGTGTCGGGGTCAAGACCGAGGTCTTCTTCTATTTGTACCATGATTCTGCCAATATCGGCAGACGGCAAGTCAATTTTGTTGATGACCGGGATGATCTCCAGGTTGTGTTCCATGGCAAGGTATAGATTTGCCAGGGTCTGGGCTTCGACACCCTGGCTTGCATCAATCAGCAGTAGGGCACCCTCGCAGGATGCCAGCGCTCTTGAAACCTCATACGTAAAATCTACATGACCGGGTGTGTCTATCAGATTGAGATGATAGGTCATGCCGTCCCTGGCGGTGTAAGGCAGACATACGGTCTGGCTTTTGATGGTAATTCCCCGTTCTCTTTCGATATCCATGGTGTCCAGGATTTGATCCTTGAAGTCCCGCTCCGAAACCATATCCGTAAATTGAATGAATCGGTCGGACAGCGTGGATTTGCCATGGTCGATATGGGCAATAATGCTGAAATTTCTAATGTTTTTCATATCAAAATAAAAATGCTACACGTTATTTTTGTCGGTTGACAGTCAATTTTTATCCGGATATCATACTCACTTGAGAAGATATCATCTCGAAACCGACTACTTAGCAATTTTATGGTACCCGTGTCAACCAGGCGCTCCATTACCTGGTTCGAGAGAAAAAAAGGAATCGGTATATAGTGGACGCGGACATACTGATAGTTGATGATGAAGAAGGCATTCGCCTGTCCAT
>JASJGV010000358.1:0-2704 GCA_033791325.1 Desulfobacterales bacterium
GGTCACGGTTTATCGCCGGAGGCCTTTTCAGCGGTTATCCATCGGAGAAAGACTCCTTTCTGGGACTTTTTGAAACCGCCTTGATTATTTTACCGGAAGGTGACGAAAAGGAACTGTTTGGATTCGCACGACCGGGTTTCCACAAGCCGAGTCATTCCAGAGCGTTTTTGTCCTCTTTAAGCAGGGGTCCTCTTTCAATGGATTGCGGCATGCACGGAGAGGTGCGGGCCTGTATCAATTGTGGATATTGTTCAGAGGTTTGTGCGGTGGATATCCTGCCGCAGTTTACGCTTAAGAGTATCCTGGCCGGGGAGGTGGAAGAGTCCCTGGCCCACGGGCTGCTTGACTGCGTTTCATGCGGATTGTGTACCTATGTGTGCCCTTCCAAAATAGATCTGTGTGAAAGCCTGCAACAGGCCAGAGATGCTTATTACAAGGAGATATCGTAAGGAAGAGTTCGAGGGTTCGAGGGGGATACAAGGGTTCGAGGGTGGCTGAGAGCTACAAGCTATATATATATAAATGGAAAAAACAAATTTAACGTCATGAAATTCATACAGACCCTGTTTGATAAAAATCGGAAGCACTTTGAAAAGGACGGTAAGCTGTCATTCCTGTATCCTTTTTATGATGCGACAGAGACATTTTTCTTTATCCCGGGGCATTCCACCCGGATGGATTCTCCTGTCCGTGACAGCCTCGATCTGAAACGATACATGAGCTTTGTTCTTTTGGCGCTCATGCCACCCTTTTTGTTCGGTATTTATAATGCAGGTTTCCAGTCGAATCTATTTTCAGGTAAAAGCCTTGATTTTATACCCGTTGTTTTATGCGGAATTGGCCTGGTGCTTCCCATTGTGCTGGTCTCTTACCTGGTGGGATTTTTCTGGGAAACAACCTTTGCTTCCATACGAAATCATCCCATCAGCGAAGGGTTTCTCGTTACCGGTCTCTTATTTCCCATGACACTGCCACCCACCATTCCGCTCTGGCAGGTGGCCATTGGTATTTCTTTTGGTGTGGTTATCGGTAAAGAGATTTTTGGGGGAACCGGTCGAAACATTCTAAATCCGGCATTGACCGGAAGGGCTTTCCTATTTTTTGCATATCCCGGAAACATGTCGGGCGATCCCGTATGGACAGCAGTGAGCAAAGCCAAAGAAGCGGTCGTTGATACAGTTAGCAGCGCCACCCCTCTGGCCGTCTCCAAGCTGGTGGAATCCGGCGACAGGATTGAATCGGCCCTGTCGAATGCAGACTACACATTTTTTACATTGCTTGCCGGACGCTATCCTGGAAGTATCGGCGCCACGTCTGCGCTGCTCTGTTTCATGGGCGCCTGTTTGCTGATCTTTGTGGGTATCGCTAGTTTCAGGATTGTTGTCGGTGGTGTCGTTGGCGTTCTGTCAATGGGGCTGCTTTTGAACCTGCTGGCCGGTGACGCCACTACCGCATGGTTTTCATTGAATCCCCTTTACCATCTGGTCATGGGAGGGGTTGCTTTTGGGCTTGCATACATGGCCACAGATCCGGTCTCCGCCCCGGGCATGAACGGTGCCAGGTGGGTCTATGGGTTTTGTATCGGTGCGCTGACTGTTTTGATCCGTGTTTTTAATCCAGCTTTTCCGGAAGGCGTCATGCTGGCAATACTTTTCATGAATCTGTTTTCCCCGTTGTTCGACTATTTCACCATCAAGGTCAGACTGAAGAAAAGGATCGTCAATGTCTAGCTATGTCAAATCCATTCTTTTTGCTTTGACAACCGCTGTTACCTGCAGTTTGCTGCTTACGGCGGCTTCGGCCGGGTTGAAAGGGCTCCAGATGGAGAACATTGACGTCGACAAGAAAAAAAATATTCTGATGGCGGTGGGTCTGGTGGATAGCGAGGGGTCGTATCAAAAAAAGGAGATTCTGGACATCTACGGAGAGAAGATTCAGAGTTTGAGGGTGTCACCGGACGGTGAGATCATAGGCCAGGACCAGGTGTCGGTGGCTGAGACGTCATTACCCATTTATGTCTATTTAAAGGACAAAGAAATTGTTTCCTACATCATACCTGTCAATAGCAGGGGGCTATGGGGGAAAATACACGGGTACCTGGCATTGAACAGTGATGGATCGACCGTTACAGGATTTACGGTGTATAAACACTCAGAAACACCCGGTCTGGGTGGAGAGATCGAAAAACGATGGTTTCAGAAAAATTTCGAAGGGAAAAAAATATTGGATAAGGCCGGCGGTTTCGCCTCGATTTCGATTGCCAAAGGCTTCCTGCCGGAATCGTTTCCGGAGGACAAACTCCCTAATTATGTTGACGGCATCAGCGGTGCCACGCTGACCGGCAAGTACCTTACCGCCGGTCTGAAAAATGTTCTGCAGGTGTATGAACCTGTCTCCATAAAATTCAGGACCCGACAATCCATAAAGATCAGGGAAAAATGAAACTGACAAAATCAAGACATTACAAGGCATTTTCAGTACCACTGCTGCAGGAGAATCCCATATCCATGCAGATGCTGGGTATTTGTTCTGCCTTGGCGGTAACCGTCCAGATGAAAACGGCAATTGTCATGGGGCTCTCTCTGACCTTTGTGTTGTCCTTTTCAAACCTGACCATTTCTCTGATGCGTAATGTCATACCCCGGAATATACGGATGATTGTGGAGTTGAGTGTCATCGCCTCACTGGTGATCATTGCCGACGA
>JASJGV010000359.1:0-3184 GCA_033791325.1 Desulfobacterales bacterium
CAACTCGAGAACCCAATCAAGGGAGTCGCGCATGAATACCCTGGCCCGTTTTGTAAAAGCGCCCAGTTCAAGATTTTCCAGGACAGTGAGTCCTGTAAATAAACCTCGGCCTTCGGGTACTAGAGATATCCCCTTCTCTACCATGACATCGCAAGTTTGATTGTCCATATGTGATCCAAGGAATTCAATTTTTCCAGAAAGGGGGTTGATGATCCCTGAGAGGGTTTTTAATATGGTTGATTTACCAGCGCCGTTAGACCCGATAATAGAATAGACTTCTCCTGCTTCAACATCGAAATTAATATCCCAAAGGGCCTGGGCATCACCATAAAAAACATTAAGACCGCTTACTTTAAGTAGGGGATTCTCCAAGATATGCCTCCATTACTTTTTTGTTATTGGCAATTGAATCAGGGTCTCCATCAGCCAGCTTTCTGCCGTATTCAATCACTACGATTCGGTCACACAAATCAAAGACGGCATCGATTTTATGCTCTATCCACAGAATGGAAATCCCATGTGACTCACGGATTTCCCGCATAAGCACCATGATTTTCTCGGTTTCAGTTGGATTTAATCCCGCCAGCGGCTCATCCAACAATGCCAGCCCCGGGTTTGCAGCCATGGCCCTGGCAATCTCAACCAACCGACGGTTTGAAAGGGTTAGATGACCGGTGACTGTATCTTTGATGTCCATAAGATTCAGGATTTCCAGGCACCTAAGCGCTTCTTTTTTCCCTTGTTTTTTATTACATCGGTTACCATAAATAGATCCAACCATAACATTTTCAAGGACCGTCATGGATGGGAAAATCCTGACCAGTTGAAAGGTCCTGGCAATTCCCTGACGGCAGATTTGGTAGGGCTTAAGGCCGACCAAATCCCTGCCTTTGTATCGAATGGCACCTTCTTCAGGTCGATAGATTCCGGTAATCACGTTAAACAGGGTGGTTTTACCTGCCCCGTTCGGTCCTATGAGTCCTATAATTTCACCCTCATCAATATGGAAATCGATTTGGGACAGGACCATGAGGCCGCCGAAACTTTTGACAACTTTTTCCAATTCAAGCAGCATAAAATAAACACTCCTCGTTTATTATAAAATGTCTTTTGAAGTATTACCTTCGATACTGTGAGTAAAAGATTACAAGGCAGTTTGCTATTGACTCACACAAACCAGATCAGCTAAGAGATGCTCCGGGACAGAGGAATTTGATTTTCTTAACTTTTATCCTCCATCCCGATTAAACATTTTTCGGAAAAATTTATCCGAATCAGATATGCCCATGCATATTACAGAGAACATGTTGATACATACCACCATCAACCGGAATATTAGCGCCCCGTATCCAACTGCTTTCATCACTGCACATAAATGCGATCACCGGTGCAATATCTTCGGGTTGTCCCGGCCGATCCATAACCTTTGCGTCTTCTGCAGCCCTTTCGCCCAGGGTTTCAAGAAAATCAGGGAGAATAGGGGTTTCAACAGGTCCGGGGCTTACGCAGTTCATGCGGATGCCACGGTCACGCCAGGTCCATCTATTCATCATGGTCCATACGATCAGTGCCTCTTTGGTGAAAAAATAGGACCGGCCACCCTCGGGTTCCACACCGTTTGATTCGCAGAAAGCCTCTGTTGCATTAAAATCCCTTAATACCAGCAGGGCTTTTATCTGATCCCCGGCTTCAGGCCAGCCAAGACCGGCAAGGGAGGCAGCATTAACAATAGATGCACCATCGCTTAACTTGTCGATGACCAATTCAGTGAAATGTCTGAGTCCAAGAAAATTAACTTTCAATACAAGCGCCCGTTCTTTTGTCGGGGGCACGCCTGCAATGTTGCACAATGCATCAATACCATTTGGGACAGATGCAACTGCCGTTTCAATTGAAGCGGGATCTGAAAAATCAACTTTTATATATTGATCTACATTGGCCTGTGGTTCATTCAGATCCATACCAATAATCGTTGCCCCATGGGCTTTTAAGACTTTAGCGGTTTCTGCACCAATACCGGATGCTGCCCCTGTTACAATAATTTTTTTTCCTGTAATGGTCATTTTTTCTCCTTTTAATTCTCTGTAAAAATTCAAAAAACTGTATTGAGCCTTAATAAACTCAGCAAATATCACGACCCAGAGGGCCAGGGCTTATATGCCGGACTAAAACGGAAACTGACGATTTCCCCGCTGCATGGTTATCCATTTCATCCTGCTCATTTCTTTCATAGAATGCATACCGCCTTCACGGCCGATACCACTTTCCTTGCATCCGCCAAAGGGACTGTGTGGCTCATCAAAAACCGATTGGTCATTGATATGAACCATACCGGATTCAATATTTTCAGCTATATACAGGGCCTTTTGAAGATCATTGGTAATCACACCGGAAGAAAGTCCGTACAATGAGTTATTCGCAACTTCCAATGCTTGTTCAGCATTTTTTACGGTTAGAATCGATGCTGTGGGCCCAAAGGTCTCATCCGTAAAGATTATCATATCCCGGGTAACATTACCTAAAACCGTCGGTTGATAGAGCAGGCCTTCATATGATCCTCCCGTTAAAAGAACAGCACCCTTGTCAATGGCATCAGTCACATGCGAATGAACTGTCTGTATCTGATCTTCATTGATCAACGGACCGATAATTGTCTTTGGATTATGGGGATCACCGACAACAAGACTGCTGACTTTTTTAGCAAATTTCCTTGAAAATTCATCTACAATTGATTCTTCAACTATAATTCGTTCAACAGACATACAAATCTGACCCTGGTGCATGAACGCGCCAAAGGTTGCAGCATTCACCGCATAATCAATATCAGCATCACCCAAAATGATCAGTGGATCTTTACCCCCCATTTCAAGCGTATATCGTTTAAACTTTGAGGCCGCAGCTTTGGCTATATGCCTACCGGTAACCGTCTCTCCGGTAAATGTGACCAGATCTGTCCGTTCATCCTGGAGCAGGGCTTCGCCAATGACCCTTCCAGGGCCGGTTACAACATTAAGTACACCTTTTGGAAGGCCTGCATCATCAAACAGCTCAGCAATTTTAAGACCAATGATGGGAGTTTCGCTGGCCGGTTTTAAAACGACAGTATTACCTGCGGCAAGCGCATAAGCCACTTTGTTCATGGATAGCAGGAAGGGAAAATTCCATGGAGAAATCGCCACAACAA
>JASJGV010000360.1:0-6072 GCA_033791325.1 Desulfobacterales bacterium
GGGGTTCTTTCCGGCGGGGAGAGGGTGCGTTGTATGCTCTCGCGCATGATGCTCAGTAACTCCAATGTACTTCTTTTGGATGAACCCACCAACCACCTGGATCTGGAAGCCATCACTTCCCTCAACGAAGGGCTGATGGTCTTTCCAGAGGTGATTCTACTTACTTCACACGATCACCAGTTCGTCTCCACCGTAGCAAACCGTATCGTGGAGATCACCCCGGAAGGTGCCATTGACCGGCGCATGTGTTATGATGACTATCTCGAAAACACCGCCGTAGCCAAAGAGCGGGCAGCGCACTATTGTAGGGAAGCTAGCCTGCTTGTCTGACCGGCAAAGCCGCCCGGTTTTTTTAACCAGGAACTTCTTGACTAAAAAGAAGCAGACGTCATAATGATCTTGATTTTATTGAAAACACAATCGGTATCCGGGTTGCACTGCATTACCCCAGGGAAAAGGAATGCACACGGTTGAGTTTCTCTTGGTTTTGGATAATCGGCCGATGCGTATGATCAATGGAAGATTATTACCAACACCACTGCACGGCTTATCATAAAAAGACATTTCATATCGATCCCTCTTCGTTCTTGGAACCCCTTGTCAGATATTTGAATCCGGGTGGTACGGTACTCGATGTGGGTTGTGGCAGTGGCCGTGACCTTCTCTGGCTTAAAGAGCACGGTTTTTATGTCCGGGGATTCGAGCGATCTGAAGGTCTGGCAACCCTTGCACGAAAACATGTGGGTTGTGATGTCATCGAGGGTGATTTTGAGAATTTTAATTTTTCAAAACAAACATTCGACGCTATACTTTTGTCCGGATCCCTCGTCCACATTCCGCATGTGCGTCTTGAAGCGGTTTTCAGTAATGTTGTCAGTGGATTAGAGGAGGGTGGAAAAGTTCTGGTATCTCTCAAGGAGGGAATAGGGTCTTCCATGGATGAAGCCGGCCGGACTTTTTATTTCTGGCAGGATGAAGACCTTCGTGATATTTTTTCAAAGCCTAATTTCAGGGTCCTCGATTTTCACCGGGGTGTATCAAAAGTAAATAAGAAAGATACATGGCTGAGTTATGTGCTAATAGAGCAGATAGAATTACCCTGAGCCGAAGAAAAAAGAAGTCTTAACCGGAATGGTTACAATCTGGGATACATTAATGGTACAAGGCACACACCCAACAAATCCGGCAGCCGTTCTGAAGCATTATTTCGGGTTTGAACGCTTTTATGAAAACCAGGAAGAAATCATAAACAACATGATTTCAGGACAGGATGCCTTTGTTCTCATGCCCACCGGTGGTGGCAAGTCAATGTGTTATCAAATTCCAGCCATGATTCGACCAGGGGTCGGCATCGTTATTTCGCCCTTGATCGCTTTGATGCAGGACCAGGTAGATGGCTTAAGACAGTCTGGAGTCAGTGCCTATTATATTAATTCGACACTGCAATCTGCTGAGATCAGAAACCTGGAAAAAAAACTGCTTTCCAATGATATGGATCTTTTGTATGTCGCTCCCGAGCGGCTTTTTATACCTGATTTTTTACAGAAGTTAAAAAAGTCGAACATCTCTCTTTTTGCCATAGATGAAGCCCAATGTGTGTCTCAGTGGGGTCACGACTTCAGACCCGAATATTTGCAGCTCAACATGCTGCACGAAAACTTCCCTCAGGTGCCACGAATGGCCCTGACCGCGACTGCAGATACTGTTACCTGCAGGGATATCTTGTTGAAGCTTCATCTGGAAAATGCCAGACAATATGTATCCAGCTTTGACAGACCTAATATCAGGTATTCTGTGGTCATCAAGAAGAATGCAAAATCTCAGTTAGATCATTTTATAAATCAAGAACACCCTGGCGACTCCGGTATCGTTTACTGTCTTACCCGGAAAAAAGTGGAGGCAACGGCTGAATGGCTTTCTCAAAGAGGATTTAATGCTCTGCCGTATCATGCAGGGCTGGATGCTTCCATTCGAATGAAGCACCAACGGGCATTTCAGGAACAGGAGGGTGTCATCATCGTTGCGACCATTGCTTTTGGAATGGGAATAGACAAACCCAATGTCCGTTTTGTGGCCCATCTGGACATGCCTAAAAATATAGAAAGCTATTATCAGGAGACCGGCCGGGCAGGCCGTGATGGAGAAAAATCGAGCGCGTGGCTGGCCTATGACCTTTCCGATATCGTCACCATCGGAAAAATACTTGAAAATTCAGAAGGGGATCAAAATTTCAAACGCATACAATACCAGCGTCTTCAAGCCATGATTGGATATTGTGAGATCATAAGCTGCCGACGCCCTGTATTGCTGAATTATTTTGGTGAATCCTATGACAAAAAGTGTGGAAACTGCGACAACTGTCTTGAAGGCGTCGAAAAATGGGATGGAACCATTGCTGTCCAGAAGGCCATGTCCTGCATCTATCGAACGGGGGAGCGTTTTGGCGTAAAATATCTTACAGACGTACTGTTGGGAAAAGAAAACAAGCGTATTAAAGACTTCAGACATGAATGCGTATCAACTTTCGGTATCGGAAAAGAATTGAGCAGTCATGACTGGAAATCCGTTTATCGTCAGATTGTAGCAGCCGGTTATGCTGAAATCGATTTCAACGGCTATGGTGGATTGTCCTTGACAAAAAAAGGCCGGGCCTTTCTGAAATCAAAAGAAACAATTTACCTAAGAAAAGAAGTTGTCAAGATCGAGAAAGCAACCAGGCGTGTTCATAAAAAGACATCATCTGAATTACACCATCTTGAATACCCGCAGTCATTGTTCGAAGACTTGAGACAACTGCGCTTAGACATATCGAAAAAGAATAAAGTCCCTCCTTATGTTGTATTTCATGACAGGACATTAAAAGAAATGGCTTCAAAAAAACCTGTTTCTTTAATAAAAATGGCCGGGTTGTATGGTGTTGGCGATACAAAGCTTAAAAAATTCGGACAGGTATTCGTCGACTTTATTGTTCAGTATATAAAAGAACATGGATCCGAAGATAAGATCGTGTAAATGAGTTGTCCATGAAAATTCACATTGCTTTCACATCTATATTTCTTTTGTTAATGTTGACCATGCATGTCTGGTATGCGTATCGCGATGATGGAGAGTGGCCCTGGCGATCAAAAAAATTCTGGGCAGCTGAGGCCAGGATAGGGATTATTTTTGTGGCCCTTGTATCTGCGATATTTATTTTGGGCGGGCGCTATAAGCATAATAGCTGGTTTTGGGAAACACGTGCATTCTTTGCATGTGATTGGGGGATGTCTCCCCAAGATGTGTTTCGCGTAGAAAATCTTACCGGAAGACCACCCGGGTCCGTGGCGCCACCACAATTAAAACAGTTTGGCGAACTGTTTCATGCCATACATGCCGAGAAAGCACATCTATATCCCTTGACGCATGAAAAAGGAAGAAGTCCCAGGTCCTATTTTTTCTATGAAAATTCTTTGATATCCGGTTGCACTTATACATATTATCGTGATCTATCAGACAAGGCACGTGAAAAAATTATCCACGAGAGACGCAAAAATACGGTGGCATATGGTGATCCTGTGTATACAAAAAAAGGCGATATGCGGGTTCTGATCTGGGATTATGATGACGGGTCATATCTCGGGCTCATCATTACTGCTGATGAACAATATGGGCACGTGATAAAGCGTAATCTATTTATGGATAAAAACCTGGGCATGGACTTAATAAAAGTATTTACGGATCATTTCTTACATTCTTCTGGTGGAACTGCTGATGAGCGCCTCACCCGATAAAGACCAGGTAAAGGATATTGATTTTCTGCTTAGTCTGGGGGAACTGTTTACCTTAAAGGGGCTTACCAAATGAACACCTAAGCCGGATGTTTTTGAGATAGCGTCTACATGTCCCTTATGATCTTTAGCATATCAGGTGTCGTGATGATGCCCACGACTTTCTTGTTGCGGAGTACAATCACCCGGTGGATAAGATTTTTGATCATCATGCCGGCGACCTGCTGCACAGGTGTATCTTCCGAGACCTGGAAGATCACGGGCGTCATGATATCCCGGACCATGGTGAACGACGCTGTCTCGATTTGGAAACCTGCCGTCTCCTCCCTGGCATATTGGCGCTCCAGGGCATGTAGGTAATAGTCATGGGGCCAATCGCGATCTTTCTCGGGCTGGGTGTCATGGTGAACGATGTCGGTCAGCGACACCACACCGATGGGTGTACCTGTACTGGATTGTACCGGTGCACCGGAAATACAGTTTTCCATAAAAAACTCGGCCAGACGACTGACAGACCAGTCCGATTCTGCCGCCAGCACTTTCGAATTCATTACGTGTTTCGCAGTTAATCTTTGCATATTACACTCCCTCTCAATCAAACGTTGTTGGAATTTATGTCGACTAACTTATGGGTGAAATAGAGGGTCTCCATATCACGGGATACTTTATCGGACATATTCACAGTTTTCTGAATGACAACTATATGTTAGCAAATCAAAAAAATGGCGTGGGCGAGAATTGAAATCAGGTGGCGAATTCTGGATTGCATCTATGCCATAAACTATATATCGAGTCACCCCGGTGTCAAGTGAAAAGACATGGGCGGGGATCCCGGTTCATATCAATTTCAGGTGCAGGTTGGTGCATGTCTAACAGCAAACAGGAGGGGATCAGTGGATAACGGCACCCATCTTTCAGGGGACTGGATAAAAGGTTTGATTCAGGATTTTATCACGTCTTCTCCGGATAACACCATGAAAGACAAAAACGAGGAACCTGCCTGGGATAATGCCCTGGTTGGATTTGCATCTGGTGCTGATCCGATCTGGCAGCAGTACAAGGAGTATGTCGGGGCCTTTCACTGGACACCCTGGGAGGTCTTTAGCCAGCACTGTCCCGGGGAATCAGCCGTCCCTGAAGCTTTGACTGTTATATCTTGGGTCCTGCCCCAGCGGAAAATGGTGCGCAAGGCGAATCGTAGGAATAAAAAGTATCCAGCTGAAGAATGGGCCCGCACCAGGATTTATGGTGAGGCCTTTAACGTGGCATTGCGCAGTCATGTGGCCGGGTGTCTATCGGCAGCCGGGCATGCTGCTGTTGCCCCCATGCTGGTTTCCAACTGGGCCATCGTCAAATCAAAACGATTTTCATATGCCTCTTCCTGGTCTGAACGTCATGCAGCGCATGCTGCCGGTCTGGGCACCTTTGGCTTATGTGACGGGCTTATCACCAAAAAGGGTAAGGCCATGCGGGTGGGATCTGTGGTGGCCAAAATAAATATTGAAGCAACACCCAGACCCTATCTTGATCACCGGGCATATTGTCTCTTTTTCACTGAGGGTACCTGCGGGAAATGTATCGACCGCTGCCCGGTTGGTGCCATAAGCAAGAAAGGCCACGACAAGGAGAAATGTCGGCAGCACCTTGGCCTGACCAGAAAGTATGTCAAGAAGACCTATAAATTTGAGGGATATGGCTGTGGGTTGTGCCAGGTGGGCGTCCCCTGTGAGGCGGGTATCCCTGTAAAGGCTGCCCGGGAGGCTCTGGAAAGTGGAGAATTGCCTCCTCCCCCTCCACCCTTGGCATGACATCAAGGGTAAGAATTTTAGCCCTTCACATCGGAGCGACACAGTCGCGTTCTATAAAATCGTGCTATGATTTTATTTTTATACGGAACGTGTTTATTTTCGTCTGGGATGATATTTCCGCCTGTTGCCGGAAGCGGGTCTTTTTGCAGGGCGGGGGTTGTATTTTTTCTTTGCATGAACCGGCACAGGTTTTGTGAGCCATTCATCCTCCGGCTGGATACAGTTCAACTCACGGCCCATGAACTTCTCGATGGGGGGGAGATAGAAAGCATCTTCCTCATCAGCAAAACTGACGGAGGTACCTGCAGAACCGGCACGGCCGGTACGGCCGATACGATGCACGTAATCTTCTGGATCACGCGGTAATGTGTAGTTGATGACATGGTCCATGCCTTCGATATGAATGCCGCGTCCGGCCACATCGGTTGCGACCAGCGCCCGAACCTTTTTGTTCTTGAAATCATTCAGACGACGAATTCTCTTGTTCTGGGGAACAT
>JASJGV010000361.1:0-4524 GCA_033791325.1 Desulfobacterales bacterium
CCACGCACCAGGACAACTGAATGCTCCTGCAGGTTGTGACCGATACCCGGAATATAGGCCGTTACCTCTATTCCGGTCGTCAACCTGACCCTTGCAACCTTGCGCAGCGCCGAATTCGGTTTCTTTGGCGTTGATGTATAAACACGCGTGCAGACACCTCTCTTCTGGGGTGCCCGTTTCAGAGCCGGTGTATTGGTTTTTTTAATTACCCTTTTGCGGCCCTTTCTGACTAATTGGTTGATGGTTGGCATACGCTCCTCATTTAATGTATTTTTCAATGGTTACATCAGCAATATATGCAGCATCGCACAAAAGCGAATATGTATACATTTTGCATGGTACTGTCAAGCCTTTTATCCATTTTTTTCTTTAAAACCATTGCTTATTTTCAATGATTCTTAACAGACGGCTTCAAAACTATTCTGCCTGCTCTATCTCGACATCCCGGTGAACCTTCAGGCCTGTCCCGGCAGGTATAATTCTTCCCATAATCACGTTTTCTTTCAGACCCCGCAAGCAGTCAACCGCACCGGAAATACTCGCCTCGGTTAGAACCTTGGTCGTTTCCTGGAAAGAGGCCGCTGAAATGAAGCTTTCCGTACTCAGTGAGGCCTTGGTAATACCCAGGATCAATGGTTCTGCCACAGCGGGCCTGCCGCCCTTTTCGATAATGGCCCGGTTAGCCGTCTCGAAGATGATTTTGTCAACCTGCTCTTCGACAATGAAATCGGTGTCACCAATTTCACGAACCTTCACCCGGCGCATCATCTGCCGGACTATCACCTCGATGTGTTTGTCGTTAATACGAACTCCCTGCAACCGGTAAACTTCCTGCACTTCATCCACGAGATATCTTGCAAGAGCTACTTCACCCTTAATATTCAAAATATCCTGAGGAATAGCCGAACCACCGATCAACGGTTCACCTGCTCGTACATAATCACCCTCATAGACATTGATATGCTTGCCCCTGGGGATCAGGTATTCCTTTTTCTCACCCACATCCACTGGTGCAACCGTGACTTTCTGCTTGCCTTTTTTGGTTCCCTTGGCAATCGAAACATAGCCGTCAATCTCGCTGAGGACCGATATCTCCTTGGGTTTCCTGACCTCGAAAAGCTCTGCAACCCTTGGAAGACCACCGGTAATATCCTTGGTTTTTGTGGTGGCTCTCGGCAGTTTGGCAAGCACATCGCCGGCCTGAGTAATGTCACCTTCTTCAACAAGAAGGATGGCATTCACAGGCAGTATATATCTGGCCTGGCCTGATTTTTTGGAAAGGGAAGCGGTCTTCCCCTCTTTGTCCTTGATGGAGATCCTAGGTCTTTCCTCGGCGGTTTTTGATTCAATAACGGTACGGCTCGATTTCCCCGTAACAGCATCCACTTTTTCCTGGAGCGTTTTACCAAGAGCCAGGTCCCCAAATTTGACGGTTCCGTCCACTTCCGAAATAATCGGCGTGGTAAAAGGATCCCAGTTAGCAAGCAGATCCCCGGCCTTTACTTTGTCGCCGTCATTTATGTCCAGGTGGGCGCCGTAAATCACCGGAAACCGTTCCCGCTCCCGCCCGGAATCGCTCAGGATGGAAAATTCACCACCCCTTCGGTTCATGACCACATATTTATTATCGGCATTTTTGACCACGTCCAGGTCGATAAACTTGATAGTACCTTCCACGCGCGCACGGATGTCAGCCTGCTCTACCCGTCGACTGGCAGTACCGCCGATATGGAATGTCCGCATGGTCAACTGTGTGCCGGGCTCACCGATGGACTGGGCTGCCAGGATACCGATGGCCATTCCCATCTCCACTTTTTTCCCGTAGGCAAGATCGCGGCCATAGCAATTTGCGCAAACACCGTGCTCGGCCTTGCATGTCAATACCGAACGGATTTTCGCGCTGGTTATGCCCGCATTTTCGATGAGATCCACAGCAGCTTCATCAATTTCCTCTCCAGCCTTCACCAGCACCTTGTCCGTAAACGGATCCAGAATATCCTCGAGGGCCGTCCTCCCCAGAACACGTTCGGACAGACGTTGTATCACCTCGCCGCCTTCCATGAGGGGCTCGACTTCCACACCCATCATGGTATGGCAGTCATCTAACAGGATGATACAATCCTGAGCGACATCGGCCAACCTTCGGGTCAAGTAGCCTGAATTAGCCGTTTTAAGGGCAGTGTCCGCCAGCCCTTTTCGAGCGCCGTGCGTGGAAATAAAGTACTGCAGAACAGACAGCCCTTCACGAAAGTTAGCCGTAATCGGCGTTTCAATGATCTCGCCGGATGGTTTGGCCATGAGTCCACGCATACCGGCCAGCTGCCGCATTTGATCTTTGCTGCCTCTGGCACCGGAATCCGCCATCATATAAATCGGATTCAGACTCTCCATGACAACGGGTTTCTTGTCCTTATCCAGCACCGGGTTTCCGTTTTTGTCCATAACCGCCTGGTTCTTCATGGAGTCCATCATCTCATTGGCAACATCATCGGTTGCCTTTGCCCATATATCGACAACCTTGTTGTACTTTTCACCCTGGGTAATAAGACCCTCGGTGTACTGTCTGCCGATCTCCGTAACCCGGGTCTCCGCAGCCTTGAGAATGTCCCACTTGGCATCTGGAATAATCATGGCGTCGATGGAAATGGACAGCCCCCCTTTGGTGGAGTACTTGTAGCCGATGTTCTTCAATCGGTCTGCCAGAATAACGGTGGCCTTGGGTCCCAGATTTCTGTAAGCATAGTCAACGATTTTTCTGAGTTCATTCTTGTCCATAACCTTGTTGACGATGTTAAATGGTATTTCAGGTCGTATTTCCACAACTTCAAACAGGTGAAACAGCAGATCGTTGGTCATGATAATCCTGCTGACTTCGCCTGAATTCAAGTCAAACAAACTCTCGGCATCAGTTTCGTCGACATGCAGAGTTTCGATCAGATCGTGCTTTTTAACCAGCCCGATGTCGCCGTTAAATCGTTTGTCTGCACTTTCTGAATAGGCATCAACCAGGTTGACAAACGCATCTCCTTTGTTGCTTTTTTTCAGAACAGCGCGCGCAGATTTCTCGTTGGACACCATGATATGTCGTAGACGCATGATATCTTCCCTGGGCATGATCTCCCAGAGGAGGATCCGGCCGACAGTGGTTTCGACACGCTCGCCCGCTATTCGAACGGTTATCCTGGCATGCAATTCTACGGAGCGGGCATCGTATGCGGAACGAACTTCTTCAGGATTTGAAAAAAGCTGCCCTTCTCCTTTGGCACCCTCGATAGACCGGGTCATATAATAGATCCCCAGAACAATGTCCTGACTTGGGACAATGATGGGGCTGCCGTTCGCCGGGGACAATATGTTGTTACTGGAGAGCATCAATGCACGTGCTTCAATCTGGGATTCAACGGACAAGGGCACATGAACCGCCATCTGGTCACCGTCAAAATCTGCATTGAACGCCGTACAAACCAGTGGATGCAGTTGAATCGCCTTTCCCTCAATAAGAATAGGCTCAAACGCCTGAATACCCAGGCGGTGAAGTGTGGGCGCCCGGTTCAGGAGCACCGGGTATTCTTTTACGACCTCATCAAGGGTGTCCCATACCTCCGGGGTTTCTTTTTCGACCATTTTTTTGGCACTTTTGACGGTAGAAACCAGGCCTTTCTGCTCGAGTCGATAGTAAACAAAAGGCTTAAAAAGTTCTAACGCCATCTTCTTTGGCAAACCGCATTGATGAAGCCGCAACTCCGGTCCCACCGAAATAACGGTTCGTCCGGAGTAATCCACACGTTTACCCAGAAGATTCTGCCGAAAACGTCCCTGCTTCCCTTTCAGGGTATCGCTCAGGGATTTCAGGGGTCGCTTGTTGGAGCCTGTTATAACCCTGCCGTGCCGTCCGTTGTCAAAAAGGACATCGACGGATTCCTGAAGCATCCGCTTTTCATTACGCACAATAATATCCGGTGCTTTCAGATCGACAAGCCGTTTCAGGCGGTTGTTTCTGTTAATGACCCGGCGGTAAAGATCGTTGAGATCAGACGTTGCAAAACGCCCGCCCTCCAGTGGGACAAGGGGCCGCAAATCCGGGGGCAGAACCGGAATGACGTCCATGATCATCCAGACCGGATTGACCCCGGATCGACGAAAAGAATCGACTATTTTCAACCGCTTGGAAAGCTTCTGACGTTTGGCAATGGAGTTTGTGGCCCGGATGTCTTCGCGGAGCTGGACATAGAGCGCCTCAAGATCGATTTCCTCCAAAAGCTTCTTGACAGCTTCGGCACCAATACCCGCCTCAAATTTAGACCCGTAAAGCTCCTGGGCTTCACGGTATTTTTCATCGGTCAGCAGCTGGCATTTGGCCAGACCCGTATCCTTGGGATCAATCACGATATAACTGTCAAAATAGAGAACCTTTTCCATATTTTTCAATGTCAGGTCCAGCAGGTTTCCGATCTTGCTCGGCAGACTCTTTAGAAACCAGATGTGGGATACCGGTGTTGCCAGTGCAATATGGGCCATCCGCTC
>JASJGV010000362.1:0-4724 GCA_033791325.1 Desulfobacterales bacterium
TTAATTGCTGATGAAACATTTGATTACCTCTCTAACTGTTTTCAACAAATAAAATCGTAGCACTATTTTATGTATCTTAATCTATAAGTTGAATTCATCCAACGCTGCACGCAGCGGGTATTTCAAATTTAACAGATGAGCGACTGTTGCGCTTCAAACACGCCTTTATTTCACGGGATTGATAAAACTGCATGGCAGCATGGCGGCACACTTTCCACACACATGTGTTGTCATGGGCAGGCCCGAATAGTAGTCTAAGATATGCCGGTTATCGTTCAGCCGGTCCCAGCATTTTCTACGATCAAAACCATTCTCTGTCAGGGCATTCACGGGACACCTCTCAATGCATTTTCCACACTTCTTACCGGCTTTCAACAGGCAAGCGTGTTCGGCATCCATGAGCGGGTTATCCCCCAGATCCACCTCGGTGACAAGGCTGCCAAAACGTCCACAGACACCGGAAGGCGTTATCAACATATAGTTAGTTCCAAAGCGCCCCAAACCCGTCAGGTGGGCAAGATGCTTATGAGACCAACGCGCCATAAGTCGGCTCTCGTCAAAGTTGTGCGTGGCCGGCGTCAAACCGGATGCGTAGCCTGCCCCCTTCAGAAATTCAGCAAGAGCTTCCCCTGCCCGTTCGATGAGATTATTGGTTTCAACATAGGCAACACCCCAGTCCCTGCAGGGTCTGCCGCCTGGGCGATTCTCCTTGATGAGATCCTTGACAAACGGGACAAAGAAAACGATGACCGATCTGGCTGTTTCCAGCAGGTCATGGGGATGTAGATGCTCATCCATGGCAATTTGCGGCAAAACATCAAATCGACTATCGATGGGTGATGAAACCAGCGAGGGCTTTCGCCACCATCCCTCATGATTCAACCTGGCCGGTTCCTCTGCCACGCAAGTTTCCAATAACTGTCTTATGTCTGATATCGATGGTTTGTTCACGTTGTTTCCTCCAATTAACATTAGGCTATTATAGTTCAGGTTGTTAGGCTCTAGATTGTTAGGCATTTAGCCGCTAACGGCCTATAGTCTAACAGTCTACAGCCTTGTTGTTGCCCTCCAACCCTTCAACCCTATAGCTACTCTGCCCTTGTATTGGGAAGCAGAAAACAGGTGACCAGACAAAGCAGCGAAATAAAAAGTGCAACCCAGAAAACCAATTGGACACTGGATGCAATGGATGACTGAAGCAAACGTCTGGCCGTCTCCGGTAACAGAGCCTGGAATTCCGGGCGCAGTAAATTCTCAAAACTTCTCTGGGATTGATTCAACAATGCTTCCGGTAGAAGCCCCTGATAGTCCTTATTCGCCAAACTGTCGATGGCAGATGTCAACCTGGCCATCAGCAAGCCACCACAGATACCGATACCCACAGTGCCGCCAAAGGTCCGCATAAACTGATGAGAAGATGTCGCAACACCCAGATCAGATGGATCCACGGCATTTTGAACAATTACGAGCGTTGATAGTGCCACAAACCCCATACCGAGTCCCACCACCTGGAATACCAGGAAACTGAAAACCATGGAAGTCTCCCTGTCAAACAGAAGAGATAAACCGCAGCCTGTAACCAGGCATATGGCACCCATGATTGCCGCTGTCTTTGGGCCGAGCCGATTCGATATTTGACCGAAAATGATGGAACCGATGGACCAACCAAGACTCAGGGAGAGCATAGCGATCCCTACCTGCATGGGGCTCTTGCCCTGGGCGCCCTGAATGAAAATAGGTGCAAACGCGAAAAAAGCAAAAATGGCAAAACTGCTCAGAAACACGGAAGCATTCCCGACGGCAAATCCTCTTTTATTGAAAAATTCCAGAGAAATGATCGGATCTTCAGCACGCTTTTCAACATAAAGAAACCCGATGCCCGCCAATACAGTTACCAGCATCAGAACCATGGCCTGTGGAGAAGCCCATGCAAAATCTTTCCCCCCCGCAAGAAACAGGCTGAGCAATCCCACTATCGACACGGAAAGGGTCAAGACGCCAATCAAGTCCAGGGACACTTTCCGTCGTTTCTCCCTTATCTCCACGAGAAAAAAGAATATTCCCCCTAATGACAACAGGCCCAGGGGTATATTAATAAAGAAAATCCATCGCCAGGACATGTAGGAGACAATAAAACCGCCGAGTGTCGGCCCTAAAACACTGGCAATCCCCCAAACCGAACTGGCAAAGGACATGGTCTTGGTTCGTTGGCCCGGCGGTGAAATATCTGTCAGCACGATATAGACCATGGCAAAAATTCCACCGGAGCCGATTCCCTGAAACACCCTGCAGACAATCAGAAAGGCCATGTTGGGTGAAAATCCGGCTGTAGTGGATGAAACCAGGAAGATAGCGATAGAAATCAAAAAAATGAACTTATTCTTAAAAAGATCCCCCAGCTTTCCAAATACCGGAAGTGAAACAGCCCGTGCCAGAAGATAGGCCGAATAGACCCAGCTGTACAGATGCAACCCACCGAGCTCTGAAACAATCGTCGGCATGGCCGCAGTCATGATCATTGTGTCTAAGGCCCCGAGAAACAGCGCCAGTAAGGCCGAAAAGAGAATCATCGCCCTGCGTTTGGAGTCAATGATTCCTGCTGATGAATCCATATATTGAAACTATCCTTTGTGTAAATGAAGCTCCCCGCAACAAGCTACAGTGATGAATGGCAATGGCGAATAAAATCTAAATCAAATTAGTCCAAACATCAACCGGGAACTCGCTTATAGTCATAACCCTGACTCTTTTGGAACATTGTAATCTAACTTTTCCTTGCATCCCGGTGTATTCGTACTTAAAATAACAGGATCATCTCCCGGTTAGTTGTAGTAATTTAAAAGGGATTATTCCACTTGCGTAGGATTATACAATTAGGATTCCTGGGATCCTTTCTCCCAACTAATTGGGAGAAGATCCAAACAACATCAATTCGCAAATTTACGAAACCTGAAAGTGTGAGGTAATCGATATGGCAGACAAACCCATAGCCGCAGGGAAAAGCAGTTTTTCACTCATCAAATCCAGTCAATTATTCTCTGAAATCGGTTTGGTGGAAAATATCACCATGCTGGACCTTGCCTGTGGCGTCGGCACTTACGCCATGGCCGCTTCTTCTCATGTGGGTTCGTCAGGAAAAATAATTGCCGTTGACCTGTGGAAAGACGGTATCGATACATTGAAAGCTGAGATTCAAACCAGAAAAATCGACAACATTTTCCCACATGTTGCCGATGTCAGTCAGCACATACCCATGGCAGATCATTCGGTGGACATATGTCTCATGGCGACTGTACTGCACGACCTTGTTCAAGACAACACGGACCAGGGGACCCTGAAAGAGGTACAAAGAACCCTGAAGCCGAATGGCCGGTTGGCTGTGATCGAATTCAAAAAAAAAGATGGCCCGCCAGGACCTCCCAGAATAATTAGACTTTCATCGAAAACCCTGGAAACATTTCTGCGGCCATTTAAATTCCTGCCGGACAAAACAGTCGATATGGGTGATCATCTATATTTGTCAATCTATTATAAATCATGAAGGAGATATGGATATGAATGAAAACAAACTGGGGATGCTTTTCGGTTCATTTGTTGGTGACGCACTGGCTTTGGGGCCACACTGGGTCTACAACACAAACGTCATTGACAAAAAGTTCGGTCGGGTACAACAGTATTTCAAACCTCTGGTCAGCTATCATGCCGGGAAAAACAAGGGAGACTTCACCCACTACGGCGATCAAATGCTGTTGCTGCTCGCATCTCTATCAACCGCTTCCGGGTTTGATCAGACACAGTTTGCCGAAGCATGGCAATCCTTTTTCAATGACTACGAGGGATATCGGGACAAGGCGACGCTCACAACACTCCAGGGTATGACGGAAGGCAACAGTCTCCTGGATAACGGATCCTCTTCAGACGATCTGGGAGGTGCCGCCAGGATAGCCCCCATTGTGTATGCTTACAGCCACGATCTGGATTCGGCGATTCAAGCTGCCAGGCACCAGACAGCATTGACCCACAACAATGTCCTTGTCCTGGACAGTGCCGATTTTTTTGTAAGGCTTGCCTTCAGCGCGCTGGCAGGCGATAAGCCGTCAACCGCCATTGCCGACCTACTTGAAAATAAATTTCAAAACACGGACATTGCGGATTTCATATCCCTGGGTCTGGCAAGTCAAGACAAGGACACCCGAACCATCATCGCGGAGTTCGGCCAGGTGTGCAGTGTAGAGGCTGCCCTTCCGGGTACGATCCACCTGATCACCAAATACGAAAATGACGTCAAGGAAGCACTGGTTGAAAACGTCATGGCCGGCGGAGATTCTGCAGCCAGGGGCATGCTCGTCGGTATGGTGCTGGGCGCCTACAGCGGAATCGATGCCCTCCCCAAAGATTGGCTGGACACCCTCAATGCCCGGGACAGGATCGAAGAACTCGGGGCAGCTGTCGACAAGAGTCGGAATAAGGGCCTCTAAAAACCTCAAACAGTCTCACCAGCGAAATGGATGGATTCTTATCTACATAACAAATATGAAGAAAAATGGACTTGACGGATTTCTAATTATTCTATATTGATCCTTACATTCGATATTTGTAAATTATAAACTGGCGCATCTTTTGAACTAGGATACTTATTTGTTTTCGGATACAGGAAGAGAGGATTTTCTGGCTCAAATCACCAGAAAACAAGGAACGAGTTTCTTAAAGAATTGCTTGACCAA
>JASJGV010000363.1:0-3100 GCA_033791325.1 Desulfobacterales bacterium
AGGGTTTGTCGATCCGCATGATGTCTTTTGCCCCAGTTGTGGCATCTTGCCCCATACTCAATCCTATCTGAAGCAGGAAGGCCATGTATTAAGACTGAAACTTATTCATCGTAAAGGAGCCATTCCTAGTCTCTAAGAGTCTTTCCCTCTGTTTCCTAATAGTTTCTTCTGACGTTGGCATTGTGTTTGCGTATTCTTCCATTGAAGCATCAAGCCATCAAGGTAAGAAACGAGGATTCTTATGAAGATATCCAAAAAACATACCGAAAAGTCAAGTCAACAAACATCGCAGCCACCTGAAAAGTGTAAACGATTGAGCCACATTCTTCTGGCTGAAGATGATTTGGAGATGCGGAGGATGTTGGGCTGGTCCTTGCGACAAATCGGTTATGAGGTGATAGAGTGCGAGGATGGCATCTGCTTAATGAAACAACTAGGTTTACTTGGACCGTCAGAAAAAGCGCACATGATCGATCTCATTCTTTCGGATATCCGTATGCCGGGTGTTACTGGGATGGAAGTTCTCGAAAGTGCCCGCGCCTTTGATGACTTTCCGCCTATTCTCTTGATGACAGCCTTTGGTGATGAGGAGACGCAAATGCAGGCGGAACGCCTGGGAGCCGTTGCGGTATTGAATAAGCCCTTCGACATGAACGACTTACTGGAAAGGATTCACCAGACCATCTCGATACAAACGCTCCCAAAACAGGAGCCGGCTGAGTCTTTATCTTTTCCTATCGATATTGTCTTTCGCCATCGAAGTAGCTCCGCACCTCTGAAGGCCTTTGTAGAGGAAATGGCCAGTAAGCTTAATCGGTATGCCGATCAGATCATGCACTGCCAGGTTGTCATTCATAAAACGAGTTCAACCTCTCAGCACGGACCTCACTATCATGTCACTGTTAATCTGGCATTACCCCGCAAGAGACTGGTTGTTAAGCATCCCTCGGGAGCCATGGTGGATCACGAGAATGCCTACCTGGCCATCCAAGTAACGTTTGGTAAAGTTTACCATCAGTTGAAACACCATTTCAACCGCCACAGCTCAAAACAAAGACACCGTCAACGACATGCTATGCAGTCCCGGGAAACGATATAAATCATGAGCGAATCTGAAAAAGACGCATTGAGAAGGATCCAGGACTTGAGAAAATGAAGAACGGAACAATCCAAATCCGATAGCGCAGGTTTCTAACGAAACGTGTGACACCTAAAAGGCGACATCCTTGACTCTTTCCTCTCTGCGACTTTTTCAGTGACCTTATGAAATTCAAGCACCTCTTTGTCAATCCAGATAAAGAGCAGATGACACAACCCTATGAAATATGGAGACTTGTCATGAAAACAATAACCAACCAACCAGGAAATCCTTATGCATCCTACCGAAGCCCGAGACATATGAAATGGGCGGTGTGCTTACTATTTGTTTGGGCCGCCTGCCCGACCCAAGGACAAGGGAGTGCCACCGAAAACTTGCGTCTGATGGGAAAAACCTTTGCTACGATCGCCAAGGAGGTGTCACCTGCCGTAGTCTTTATCAAAGTGGAGAAGAGCGTCGAGAACCAGCCTGACGTGCAGAATTTCTCACCGTTTGGTGGAGACAGCCCTTTGGGCGAAGACTTTTTTCAGCACTTTTTCGGTATGCCGTTTCAACAAGAACAGCCGCGCCGATCCCGCCAGGTGCCACGCCCAAAGCAGCGCATGAAAGGGCAGGGATCGGGCTTTATTATCTCCTCCAACGGTTACATTATGACCAACAACCACGTGGTGGGTGACGCCGACAAGGTCATGGTCAAGCTCGAAGACGGCCGCGAGTTTAGCGCTAAAATCGTGGGGACCGACCCCCATTCCGATGTGGCTGTCATCAAGATCGACGCCGAGAATTTGCCGGTACTGGCATTGGGTGACTCTGACGTCCTGGAGGTCGGTGAGTGGGTGCTGGCCATCGGTAATCCCTTTGGTTTGTCCCATACCCTCACAGCCGGAATTGTCAGCGCCAAGGGACGTAGTAGTGTTGGTCTTGCCGACTATGAGAATTTTATTCAGACCGATGCAGCCATTAATCCGGGCAATTCAGGAGGCCCACTCATTGATTTGAATGGCAAGGCCATTGGAATGAATACGGCTATCGTTAGCCGCAGTGGTGGGTCCATGGGCATCGGATTCGCTATCCCTATTAACATGGCCAGAGCCATCAAGGATCAGCTAGTGCAGACCGGAAGCGTGACGCGCGGTTATCTCGGTATTGTCATTCAAGACCTCACGCCCGACTTGGCCGATTCCTTCGCTCTGGACGAGCACAAGGGGATCCTAGTCGCCGAGGTCGCAGAAGACTCTCCCGCCGAAAAAGCAGGACTAAAACAAGGCGATGTTATTGTGTCGTTTGACGGAAAAACGGTGGGAGACGTTGGGACCTTTCGCAATCGCGTGTCTCTCAAAACCCCGGGAACCCATGAAGAGATAACCATTTTTCGTGACATCAAAAACTGCACATTCACCGTAACAATTGGAGAACTGCCTGGCGACGACAGGGTGGCCGGTATCGAATCACACACACCGAATAATCTTGGGTTGACCGTACAGGCACTGTCTTCAAAGTTGGCTAAACGGTTTGGCTACCTGAGTGAACAGGGGGTCATTGTCACAGAAGTCGCTCCTCGTTCGGTGGCGGCCAAGGCCGGCATTCAAATCGGAACACTCATCCAAGAAGTGAATCGCCAGCAGATTCACAACGTAGAGGACCTCAAGCAGGCGCTCCATAAAAACGAGGACAAGCATTCGGTGCTCCTGCTCATCAAAACCGAAAAATATTCTTGCTATGTAGTCCTGAATACCGAGGAGTGATTTGCCAGGAAGAGAAAAACTGAAGAAACAGAGTCGATTACAAAAGCAGCGGTTAAGTATTTCGACGTCGGCGATATAGAACAGGCATGGGCATATTGCACGAATTCGGCAGCATCCGTTGCGGTGACACTCGTGTGTGCTGTATGGATCGGAGAGCCATTCCTGCAATTCTTTAGGGTGCCTCTAAAAATTGCTTTTGAGCTGGAAACGAGCGAAATTCGTTTTGGCAAGGCGAAAGAGCAAAATGGCCGGAGGC
>JASJGV010000364.1:0-3974 GCA_033791325.1 Desulfobacterales bacterium
AGATGAAGAAACAGAAAAAATTCGGTATTAGGTTTTTGTTCAAACCCCTCCATCATCAGACGCTTTAATCACCTGATCCACTTGCCACTTTGGAATATAAAACGGATAGTCGTTCTGTGACGAGACCGCAGGGTAGTTAGAAGCGTCTTTTTCGAAGCGTTCGAAAATCTGTAAGGTATTTTCTTCGTCACCCTTAAAGCTTATGGTGGTAATGGGGTTATTGAAATCGGCTTTTTGCCGGTCATAGATAAAGGCAGAGCACTTCAGCGAGGACATCTCGCCAATCAGCTTGTTGAGATTGTTCTCTGTTACGACTTCACCGGCAGCATTCTTCCAGAGAGATTTGGCGGTGTCCATCCCATTTTTTCCGCCGACGGCCGCTGTTTCACTGGAAGCTTGCGGGGTTTTTTCTTTCACGTAAATATGCTGCTTATCCTTTTTCAACACCTGAACCCGTTCGATTTGGTCCGGATTAAAAGACATAACGGTTTTATACCGAAACATGTCCGCCTTCTCTTGCACCTTTTTTCGAAAACTATCCTTGGCCTGGTAAACCCGATGATCTCCCGCAAGCTTGACAAAGGTGTGACGATGACCCGATGCCGATTTGCCCACATCAAATTCCCGTACAAGCTTATCTCCCTCCCACGCCTTGACAGTGATCTTATGATCCGGGTCCAGGTCATACCGCCCATAATTTTTTGATTCTGATATCAATGTCGTCAAGGTAAGGTCTGAAACAATATCAGCTACACGCTTTATACTGGTTTCATCTCCAGGATAGGCCTCTTCATTGACAACCCATGCCCCTGCTTTTCTGATAAAAACAATCGAGTTGTCCGAAGAGTCTATGGTCATTTTTGATATTATGGAAACCGGAACCGGTTTGAGTTCCGGCAGTTCATAGAGACTGCGATCACTCTTGTTGAAAATCAGATACAGTGACAATACAACAATAACGATACCGAGAATGATAGCTTCTTTTCTTATTTTCATTTTTGGATCTTCTCCACCTTCAAAGAATATGGGATACAGAATTCAGAAGACAGTATACAGTAGGTGCAGTAGGCTATCTTCTATACCCTGTATCCTGATTTCTGTATCCTGACTTCTAACTTCTGTCTTCTGACTTCTGCCGTCTGAACGCATCCTGAATACTCTTTTTTCGGCTTGTCCGCCTGGCCCAAACCGCGAACCCGAAAAACACCACAACAACCGGTAGCCCTACAATATTAAACGCTTTAAGAGCTGTTTTGGTAAAAGCACCTGTTTCGTTCAAGGGTGTAAACTGCTGTTGTTTGCTACGCAACCGGGCCACTTCCTCCTGTCCGTTCAGATAATCCAATACATTCATAACAAAGATGTCATTTGCGCCCCGGCCTTCCTTGTCGATGAGGTTGTCTTTAATCATGTCGCTGGATGCCAGGATGAATATCTTTCCGGGCTCACCTTTTTCAATAATGTCGCGCCCTCTTTCGATCATTTCCGTGGCATCTGCTTCCTTTTCCAATTCGGTCCCGGGTGCTTCTTCATCTTCTCCTGCTGGTTTTTTTTCCATGGGTTTTTCCGGCACGGGTTTCCCGGCAAAATAACTGGGGAATTGCCCCTCGACCATGTATGCCAGATCAAATTTTTTCCTCTCAATATCCGGGTCCGGGAGTCTGATAAAATTGGGGTTTAGATTGATCCCCTCTTTCATTTCCCAGCCACGTGCCGAAGATTGAAACAGCAGATCCGCTTTCAGATTATGCGTCTTGATCTTTTCCATATCGATGCTGATTGGCGAAACTTTCAGCGCGATAAGAGCCGTGATATTCTGCATATAGCCAGGCTTATTGTTGATATTGGTATTTTTGATTAACGGTGCAAAATAAATTGACCGCTCGCCGCCGCCCATTTCGCTCGGCATGCGTTGCTTAAAACATTCTTCGTCATTGACAATCGAGGGATGGACATCGATCCCGTAATGAGACAGAAGTTTTTCAAGACCTGAATCCATTGGAACAAAAGTGGTATTCATACCCGGCATCTGGAATTCAGCATTTCCCGAACGGACCTCACGCAGGCTGTCAATGAAAATGGCCAGGCTTTTTCCTTTCATCAAAAACTGATCGATCTGGAAAAGATCATAGTCTGAAAATTTTTCCTTGGGCCCGGGTATCACCAGGCAGTTGACAGTGTCCGGCAAGGAGCCTTCTTTTAAAGCAATCTCTTTTAATGAATAATTCTGGCTTGCCAGGGTTTTAAAGTTCCCGGCCTGTTCCGCTGGTGGCCCAAGTTGGCTCGGTTCCGGCGGTGATACAACGGGAAGACTGCCAAAATCTTTCAGGACCCCCAGGTTCTGGTTGATATCGATGAGGGATTCCATATTGGCGCTGATGATTTCTTCCATCTGTTTCAGGTCGGCCATTTGGTACTGGGTACCGAAAATGGGGACATTGACAACCTGCATAAGGGGGGTGCTGATTGTCTTTTCATCGTAACGCATCACCAGGCCGATGGCACCTTGACCCGCCTTTATCTTTCCGTTGTCAAGGTCCGGCCACTCCAGGTTCAATATCCGGTACTTTTCCAGAGTATCCTTCAGACCCGGTGTCCGGGTGGGGTCTTTGTGCTCAAACACCAGCTTTCCATAACTGTTGACATTGATCCGTTCAACCATCTCTTCCAGTTGTTCGGGCAAGTTCTTCAAATCCTTTAACTGCATGAGAGGAGCCACATCCATAAGAGACGAAGACATATATAGGTCCACCTGAATTCTGTCTTCCAGGGCCAGTAGAGCACTGACTTTGTTGTTGAGCTTCCGCATAGCCATGGTTAACTTGTATTCCAACCCATCCGTGGCGGTTATGGTTGGAATACGCTCAACCTGATCGCCATGAATTATCACCAGGCCCATATAAGCCTTCTGAAATTTGACTTCATCTTTTTCGATGGCCTGTATTTGAATGGGTCGGATACCAAAACTGGTGGCCAGAGTTCGGTTCTCCGCGGTTTCAGTACTAAAATCACCCTGGTCCGGGCTGACATCATAAAACCGGTAGTTGAAATTTTGATTTGCCGAAGCTGCGTACTCCGATAAAAGATCATGAAGATACCGCTCGGTGCTGTTGTGTGGTGCCGGGAGGTTTTTGGTGAAAAATACATTGATGGTGAGCGGTTCGTTGAGTGTCGACACCACTGTTTTGCTGACATCTGAAATTGAATAAAGCTTGCCAGCAGTCAGGTCCATTCTTTTAAAAAAAGTCATTCCGGCCGCATTCAACAGAACCACAACGACAGCATAGGTGATAAATTTGGTATATTTTGACGATGCATGACCCATTTTCATACATATCTCCTGCTAATAAAGTTATTTCTAATTTCGTGATTATATCTTTAACAATCTATTATATATCACTACTGTCCGGTTATAAGTACATGAATTCAAACAATAATTGATCAGTGTTTAGTTTTAATGGTACATCTACTTCAAACAGGGCCCATAAATTACGTTTCTCAAACAAGTTAAGTTGAAGAAGTTGCAGTATTTCCGATAAGCTTAAACCCAGTCGGGCTCTGTATTTATAGAGGGCCAAGATCAGCAAAGCAATTAAAGCAGTCCAGATCTGGGACAATACGGCATTTCGAGTAGTTCCGAAAAATGTTTTGATTTTCAAGTGCTGCTTGACCCATTTAAAGAATATTTCTACCTGCCAGCGCTGGTGGTAAATATCGGCAATAGTTTTGGCTGCCAATTTTAGATTGTTGGTTAAGAAGAAGTACTGCTTTTTACTTTCAGGGTCTCTGTAACCGATACGGCGCAACCTGATTGGACAGCGATGGGCTTTAGTACCAGTCAGTATGATCGTCTGGTCTGATGTCAATCCCTTATTTTTCAATACGTTTCGTCGTTCAGTGACTCGATAACGGGTATTGGTTTTTATCCGGGTGACAAAGAAACATCGATTTCGGTGCAGTTTATAAAGCCAGTT
>JASJGV010000365.1:0-3399 GCA_033791325.1 Desulfobacterales bacterium
ATGATCCCTCCTTATAGGGGTTGTCAGAAAAACGTTCCGATTGGGGACCGTTTTTCTGCTACAACCCCTTATGCTGCCATTTTATTTTCGGAACATTATTATGACAAGCGGTATAAAATCCAAGCATGACTACTGCATAAAAGTGGATACAATAGTCACATCATAATCTGTGTCGGATAAACACGGATGTCAAGCCCGGTATCCGTCCATAAAACCTTCAATCGTTCGGGTGTATTGAAACGCTCAAGGCACACTTAAGATAAAACAGCGAGGTAAAGATGACGTAAAGGGAAAGTAAAGATTCAGTAAAGAATTTTGGCTGTTGCCATAAAATACTTTTGGTTGGAAACGCAGTGATTTCAGGACAATTGATTGACAGGTGGCAACGCCACGCAAATATGAAGATGGCCCTCCTGGAGATCGGCATCAACCGTGCCCCTGTGGGCTTCGACCAGCTCCTTGACAATGGCAAGCCCGATCCCGGCACCACCATGCTGTCGGGAGCGGGATTTTTCGCCGCGATAAAACCGCTCGAAAATATACGGCAGGTCATTTACGGTCAGGCCTTCGGCAGGGTTTTGATAACAGATCCGAATCGTTTCAGAACCCGGTTCAACGCGAACCATGACATCCCCATCATGGGGTGTGTACCGTGCAGTGTTATCAGCCAGATTCCGAAAAACACGCGCAATGCGGTTTCGATCTGCCAACACCATCACAGGCTCGGGCGGCATGTCCATGTGAACATGGATGCTTCTTTCATCGAATGCAGAGCGGTAAGCATGGTGTGTATCACGAATTATATTGGTTATATCAAGGGTTTCTAATTTCAGATTATCATGGGCAGCATCCGCTTTTGCAAGTTGCAGCACATCTTCAACGAGCTGGACGATTCGCAAGGTTTCGTCCTGCAGCATGGAAAACGTTTTGGAAGATGGCGGCAGGACACCATCGGTCAGGGCTTCCAGGTAGCCCCGGATATTCGTCAGGGGTGTTCTCAGTTCATGGGCCACATCGATCATGAGGTTGCGTCGCAGGTTTTCAACCTTTTCCAGGCTTTCCGACATCCGATTGAAAGCCCGGGCCAGCTGTCCGACTTCATCCTCTGTTGTGGCGGGCACCCTGAGGGCAAAGTTACCGGCGGCAATCTCCCGGGTAATCGCATTCATCTGTGTCAGGGGAGCCAGAACCCTGCGCATCATCAGGTAACTCAGGATGACGGACAGGATCACCGCCGCCAGGGACGCCCACAGCAGGTATCGATGGATGGCATCTACAAACATGGCATGGGCCGGCTTTGGGGATATATTGTATTTCTCCATGAGTGTCACAAAATATCCGGCCGCCAAGGTATCGATGGCTGCCCAGACGAGAATTATGACAAAACCGATCACCACCAGGTTGATGGCCAGAAGTTTGAGGATCAAAAAACGTTTCACATCATCCTTTCACTCATATTTTTTCGGAACTATAACCCCAAGAAGGATGAAGTCCCGGCCAGTGGCAATCCTGATACGAGTGTGAAAAACTCGTTTCAAAAAGGCCGTAATACCGAGTTTATTTCGGCAAAAAAAGTGACATTGCCACACTAAATAAAATCGCTCCGCGAGTTTATTTAGCACGGTCGGCAAATCGGTATCCAACACCACGAACGGTTAAAATATATTGCGGATCCGGTGGATTTGGCTCAATTTTCTGGCGAAGCTTTCCAATATGAACGTCCACCACACGATCGATGACCATGGCTTCGCCCATGGGATAGAGCCTGTCCAGGAGTTCATCACGGGTGTAGATCCGGCCTGGAGAAGTCATAAGCGTCTTTAATAATCGATACTCATGAGGGGTAAGATCCACGGACCTGTCTTTCACACTGACCCGGCGTTTTATCAAGTCGAGTCGGAGAGTTAAATGGGACAAGATTTGTGGCTCCCCTTGAAGCGGGCGCTGCGTCCGCCTCAGGACAGCCTTTACCCGCTCAACAAGCTCTCTGGGGCTGAATGGTTTGACCACGTAGTCGTCAGCACCCAATGAGAGACCTGACACCCGGTCAATTTCATCTCCCCGGGCGGTAAGCATGATAATGGGAACATCGGAAGCCTGCCGAAGCCGCCGGCACACCTCCCAACCATCCATTTCAGGCAGCATCAGGTCCAGAATGATGAGATCTGGTCGTTCCTTGCCGGCCCTTTCCAGACCTGAAAACCCGTCCGCGGCCGTATGTGTGTGAAACCCTTCACGCTCACAGTAGAGCGTTATCAACGCTGCAGTGTTGGCATCATCTTCAATGATCAAAATGGTGTTTTTCATTTTTAAACCCAATGCTTGTCTTGCTGACACCCGGCAGAAGAAACCTGCCGGACGAAAAGGAATGGAGCACCTCGGCTATTCGGCCAAAGACCACCGAAGACCAGCGGAAAAAGCGCTTTTCCGGCAGTGTGAATCCGCCGATCAGATTCTGAACATCCGAAAAACCGCATTTCTCCAAAAGCTGCCGCATGGCCCCGGGATTGAAATCATACAGGTGGAAGGGCGTGTGATAAATATCGAAACTTTTTGCAAACGGTCCCAGAATTTTGACCACCGGCGTGGAGTGTGGCCATCGAAGCAGAATCATCCCACCTGGCTTGAGAATTCGATATACTTCCTGTAAAACCATTTCCGGATCATGAACATGCTCGATGACGTAAAACAAGGTCACAACATCAAAACATTCGCTTGGAAAGGCCATCCCCTCCAAAGGTTTTGAATGAACAGAAAGACCCAGTGTTTTTCCAGCATACTCCCGCCCTGGTCTGGATACTTCGATCCCCTCCACAGCCCAGCCTCTCTGTGCCATTTTTTTCAAAAAAAAGCCGTAACCACAGCCGATGTCCAGGAGCCTGGCCCCATCCGGGTACTTTTGGTTTTCCACCAGGCCGGCAGCATTCTCCATAAGCGGTGTCATCATCTTTTCCCAGCACGCAATTTCATCTTTCCGGCCCGGCAGGTAGGTGTCGTAGAATGTTAGTAAATCATCGACATCCGGACGTGGATGAAGGAATACCATACCACACTTGCTGCAGTGAAAGTACCGCCAGGGCCCTTTCTGATACACCTGGTGACTGGGCGATTCATGGCATAAAATACACGGTGCCGGAGTTTCGGATACCTGTTTGTTTTTAAATCGTTGCAAGCAATGCTCCAGTCTGGAGAGACATTTCATGTGGATGCCCGGTTCCAAAGGGCCCGGCACTGATTCAACCCTATAAGGGGAAATATTATACACATTCAGTTTAAGATAAATTCTAAATCCGAATATCGAAATACGAAACAATTCCAAATAACTCTGACCAGTCCCAATGGATCAGGTTTTAAATGACGGACTAAATGTTCGGGACAGTGTTGCATGTTTTCAGCAAT
>JASJGV010000366.1:0-3185 GCA_033791325.1 Desulfobacterales bacterium
TCACCAACAATTGCTTTTCAATTTTGTTCGTGTGGACCTTGTGGCACGTCTGGCAAGTGATAATACCGTTTTTACCGAGTTTGGCGCCGCTCTGCATCAGGATTTCAGGTATTTTTACCTTGGAAGGACGTGCATCGATAATATGAGACGGGTTTTTTTTGCCCTCCGGTGTAAACATATTTTTATCACGATGACAATCAAGGCAAAAATCGGAATTTTCGGTACTTTTGATCAAAAGGCTGTCATACGTTGAACCGTGTGCCGTGTGGCAGGTTTCGCAAATCACCTGGTTGTTCTTTGCGCCCCCAACCGCACCAAGGGCCATAAGCGTTGGGGGAATCTCCTTTTCAGTGGTATCTACCGGGTGGTTTCCGGCGTTAATACCCCCATCCATATCCGGATGACATCCACGACACATGGCTGAATTTCTGTTGGATGTTCGCATGAAGATGGTTTCTTCAACGGCCGTCCCGCTGGGGACACCGTGGGCCGTGTGGCAGGTCGCGCATTGCATATTATTGTCTTTGTCCAACGGGAATATTTCCGGGATTTTCATATCCGATGGCGGCGGTTGATTGGTCTTGTGCTCGTGGCGATCATTGAAGACCCTTGCTCTGGAATCCGCTACGCTGCCGTCATGACAAGAAAGACACATTTCCGGCGTGGCCACGACTTTTTCCGGCTGATACGCCACGAGATCGCTACCTTTTCCATCAACGAAAAAGGTGTCTACCCAACGATAATGGCAGATGGCACAGGCCTTTGCAGAATTGGGGTTTCTCGGCGTTTCGACCTGTGCAAAAGAGATACTGCCGAACAGGCCCAGCCAGAAGATGAAACCCAAATTCAAGGTGATCGATCTTTTCATGGTTGACAATGGGTTTCATGAAATGCCCGGGTAAGCTTCATTGTGTATCCCCTTCGATACGATATACACTGACCTTATTGGCACTCATTTCAACCACGAAAAGACGGTTTTGATGGTCGATGAAAAGACCGGTGGGAGTCGTGAATTTTTTCACCTTCCCCTTGTCCGGGTCACCCAGGGCGGCGTAAAATTCACCGGTGGAGGAATCGAACACCTGGATAACCCCCATATAACTGTCACTGACGTACACCTTGCCGCGCTTATCGACAGCGACGCCTTTGGGTCGAAAAAATTCTCCTTTTTCCACACCCCATTCACCGACGAAGCCGACGAACTGGCCCTCCGGATTCAATACTTGAACCCGGGTATTTATCACATCGACAATATAGAGGTGTTGATCTTTATCCAAGGCCATCAGAAAGGGATATTTGAATTCACGCTTTTTCGTGCCGGGGGTGCCGTAGGTGTTTATCAATTTTAACGTTGAAAGGTCGTATACGAGAATATGATGATTGTCATTATCGACAACGTAACATCTGTTGCGGGAGTCATCAACGGCAACATCGGTGGGGTCCGCGGGATGGTTTTTTTGGGGCGGGATGGGTATTGCGGCGATAAAGTCACCCCGGGAGTTGAATATCTGGACCCGATGGTTACCGGCGTCTGCAATATAAACCTTGCCTGATCCATCAATGTCGATCCCCAATGGAAACCTGAATTCGCCATCGGCAGAACCCTGTTTTCCAAAGCTAGACACAAATTCTCCCTTTTGGTTGAAAATCTTGATTTTAAAGTTTACACCGTCGACGACAGATATCCTTCCATCCCTGGATACCGAAACATCGCTGGGGGTCTGGAACTTATCGGTAATGTCGAATAGATGTCTGACATTTCTAAGCCTGACCCCAAGGGCAGGTCCGGCGGTTACCATTAAAACAATCCAGAGCAGCCAGAAATATACGAAACCGCGAGAGGTCCATAACGCGGTTTGGATTCGAGCTGCTTTGAGTCTTTTTTCTTTCAAGGCGACCTCTAATCCCCAAACATTTGTGGAAAGTAAAAAACTTTGTATTTGGTCACCAATCCCTTAAGATTCAGATAGATTAAATCTTTGGTTTTTCTTTCATCGAAGCCAAGTTTATTATAATCCAGGATGCTGTCGGCCGAATGACATTCGTTGCAGGCGACACTGATCTCTTTTTTATCTATATCCCTGTGAAAATATGCAAACGCTTTTTCATCGGATTTCAGATTTTTTCCCTTCTCGATAAATAGTTTTGCCTTCTCGGTGTCAGCGGCATCGATCATCAACAATCTTTTTTTCCCTTTTTCCGTGGTAAAAACAGCTATTCTGGAAATAAAATGTTCACCTTTTTGGGCCCTTTTTGTCTCAGGATTATAGTAAGTCCCGAAAGGTTCGCCGCTGAATTCCGCGTTTTGCGTATCGTGCCACGCATACGCCAAAGGCTTATATTTGCTCCTTTTGATGTGACACGCCTCACAGTACATAAACCCGGTATGCATGTTAAGCAGTGACCGTACCATTTCGTTCTCACCATGAGGATACAACTGGTGGCAGACGCTGCATGATGATTTGTCCGTCAATTTTACAATGAAGGATTGTTCTTTACGATGAAAATTACTGATATCATCTTTATCCGCTAAAATTTTTTCTGCATCCTCTTGATGACATTTGGTGGTGCAGTCTATGCTAGATTCGCCGGTGTGCGGAATCTTCCAAATGGTGGTGTGGCATTCTCGGCATCGCAATTTTCCGTGCGTGGAGTTGTAATACTTTTTTTCATCAATATGGAGAACTTTGAAGCTATCTTGTTTTTCATGCCTTACCAGTCCAGGGTACTGATGACAGGTGAGGCAGCCTTCCTCATCCCGGGCAAAGCAGTCTTTGGCTGCAAGTGAAATAAAGCAGCTGGCAATGATCAGCAAAATCGAAAAAATAGAGTTTAGCATTGCGTTTTTCGTTACCATCTAAGATTTAGGATTTTGAAAAATGGAGATCATTATTCAACGCCGAAGTCAATTTGAGCAGGAATGTAAAATTGCTTATATTTTTCGACCATGCCAACAACTTCACTGGAATTTAAATGGTGAATGCGCAGCTCCGGGAATCCGAGTTCCGCAAAATTCAAATACCCGTCCTTTTGATGACAGTCAGAACAAAATACAGGCTGTTTGGCGATATGTTCATGTAACAATGTTTTTGCCTGGGCAATTTGATCGGGCGTGTATTGATCCTTCACTTCCAAGAAATGTTGGGCACTCTTTTCATCGACCGGTCTAAAAATTATTTTTTCCC
>JASJGV010000367.1:0-5046 GCA_033791325.1 Desulfobacterales bacterium
GTATGCACCACCATGTTGTGGATCAGTTTCATGGTATGCCCGGCACCACTTTCGCCCAGATAGAAAATATTGTTGGTGAAAGGTTCCAAAAATTTGCGGGTACGTTTAAATGCGGCCGGATCGCCGCCGATCATCAATGACAAGGTGCCTGATAGGGCTCCGGCAGCGCCGCCGCTCATGCCGGCATCAAGATAGGCAATCCCTTTTTTGGCTGTCCGGCGGGCCAGCTTTTTCGTGTATGTGGGGTCGGACGTGGTCAGATCGTACAGTACCAGTCTCTTGTGAGCGTTGGCCTGCATACCCGTTTTCCCCTTCAAAAGTTCATTGATTTGGGGAGATGCCGGTACAACGAAGAATACCACCGAAGCTGTTGCCGCCATATCCGGCGGCGTTAAAATTTCTACGCCCCCTTTTTTTTCGAATGGCTTTAAGGCCTCCGGACGGATATCCCAGACAGTCACAGGAAACCCGGCATTAATCAGATTGCAGGCAATCCCATACCCCATATTTCCGCGGCCAATTACGCCTATTTTTTGTTTTTTCGTCATGTGCTTCCTTATTATACCATTTGTCATAATAATGTGTCGAAAATAGGATCGCGGCATAAGGGTTTGTAGCAGAAAAACGGTCCTCAATCGGAACGTTTTTCTGACAACCCCTATAGTTCAGGTTGTTCGTTTCGGTGGCGCTAAGATTTCTTCTTTTGCTTTCTTCAGAATCGAATATGGAAAATAACCCGCTACTTGAATCTCTGACCCCTGGAGCCCTTCAATCCTATTTTTTATTCCCGATCAAAAGACCGGTCAGATAGGTTCCGCCAATGGCCAGGCATTCCATGTCGATGTGTTTTTCCGCGGAATGCCGGAAAAGGATCGACGTTTGGGCAGGAAACATGTCATCCTGGTCATTGAAACGAAAAAAAACCGGTACGCGGGGCAGCATCTGAAACATGAAAGCAACATCGAAAGCAGCTGCTTCTATAGCACTGCCCCCCATTTTCCGGCAGGCGGATCTCAGCATATCGATCTGACCGGCAAAGGTGGTTTCGATGATCTTGTTGGTGTTGGTGGTAAAGTAGCTCGTCAACGGACCGGCATCCTTGAATTCGCGATAGGTCACCCACTCGCCGGGTTCCGGTTCTGCTTCCGGACACTGCAGGATATAGCAGCAGAGCAGTACACTGACCGCAAATGTGGCCCTTTGACCCGTGGCATCAAAAACCCCTGCCGTAGACACCCTGTGAGGCTCTCCATAAAACGGGATCTCGAGGGTTCCGTCGATCATCCGTGCGCCCAGAATGCCGGCTCGGGAAAGAAAATCGATATCGGCGATCTGTTCCAGGTATTTATGGTAAGTTACTTCAAATACTTCCGCTTTTTTCATTCTGACCCCTTACTATTGTATGATGACGATACCAGCCAAGACCCCTTTGGGTATCACCTGCGGCTTGGCGCCGCTGCCGATAGGGTAAATTTCCCAGCCGGCCCTGGCCACCATCTGGTAGACATCGATACCCACCGCCTCCATGGAGGGTCTGGAAACCAGAGAGAAGCGGCACTTTTTGCCTTCCATGGCCTGGCAGGTGTCCATCTGCCCGCAGAAAGTGTGCCGGCAGGAGCCTGCTGCAAACCCAAAAGCCAGGTAATGGCCGTCATAAAAAGCCCTGGATTCAATCTCACTGACCATTTTATACATTTTCTGATAGGCTTCCACCCGTTCCTTGATGGTGTCCCTGTCCCGAACGATCACTTCCGAAGGCACATCCATGGTGAAAAACACCGCCCATGCATAGCCTTTCAGAATATCGCGCAGCTCGTCGGGCGCCAGGGTGTTGGGCGGGCAATGCGCCCCGGTGCCATACCCGAAACAACGCGGGACCTGGCACTTGAGGGTAATCCGCCTGTCCACGGGGATATCCCCGGCCGAAACAATGGTGGCACGGGTGGCCCCAAGGGCCAGGACATCTTCACAATACCTGCGCAGGTTTTCCTGGAGGTCCCCCTCTTTCCGATCCACGGTAATTTTACTGACCTGCTTTTCCAAACGCCCCTCCTTTGGTTCTGAAACACCTTCTTCTACAAAGGTTTCTAACAGGCGATGTCCATCTTGAACGTCTTCATCAGAATGCTCGCACTCACCATGTTGGCAGCATGCGCCATGGCATCCAGGATATCACCATCTTCCCAGCCAAGGCTGTGCAGGCTGTCGACATCTTCCTGAGTAACGGCATTTGGCGCTTTAATGGCGTTTATCACAAAGACCACCATAGCCCTGTCCTTGTCATCGAGAGGCGCCTGGGCCGGGTCCTGAACTGTTTTTTGAATGTCCTCATCGGACATGCCCTGCATCTTCAGAAAATTCTTGTTGAAGTTAATACAAAAAGCATAATCGTATTCCTCGGCCACCAGGTAACGGATGGTGGACAGCACCCCAAATCCAAGATTCGGATGTTGGGTAAAATACTGAATCGACTGCCACATGGTCTTCATCATCCAGGGGCTGGCACTTGCCAACTCCATGGGAGAGGGAATCATGCCGATATTGGTTTTCAGCGCGTCGTAGACTTCTTTGACCTCGCCTTCTGCTTTTTCCGGATCGATGGTCTTGATAAGTGCCATAATTGCCTCCTTGTGGTTCGGAACCATTGAAAAACACTCCCTTTCGCTCGATTCCTGTGTCAGATGAAAATTCCAATCCTCCAAATACCCCACGTATTTACCCCAAGGGCACTTCCTTCGGGCGCCTGCGGTTAAAATTTTCACCTTTCTTGGACTCAAACAAAATTGAATTTTTTTAAAAAGATCCCGGGTTTATGGGTTTAGAGATTAGCGATAAGCATTAAGCCGTCAGCAGTTTATTCTTTATGTTATCAAGCCATTACTGTATCCCGGCTCACGCTCCGCCTGGCCGGGATGACACATTGTTGCTCAGCCTCGATCACTTAAAGCTTAAAGATATCTGTATCACAACCGGGTCAACTTTGCGAACATTCACTATTGAGATTTCAGGCGGGCGGGTTTATAGTTGCCACTATGGATGACAAGCGAAAAATCGAAAGGACCATCTGTAACAGACAAGTCTCGTTTTCCGTTGATGGTAAAGCGTATGAGGGCACCATCGAAAATATCAGCAACGAAGGCACGCTCATTCTGACGAATACCCCGGTGCAGCTTCAGCAGGACAAAGAAATCTCCATTACCATTACGAGCGCCGATCAAGGGGATATGAAAAAAGCCAGGGTCATATGGGCGGATGAGGGAGCCTTCGGGGCTGAATTCCTTGTTTAACAAAGCGATCATACCACATCCGCCGTGTTGCTGACCATTCGCGGTAGCGAACGACAGCTTCATGGTCAGACGCCTTGCGGCGGCATTATCCTCACTTTGTTAAACATTAGGAGATTACTGTTATAGGGGTTGTCAGAAAAATGTTCCGATTGAGGACCGTTTTTCTGCTACAAACCCTTATGCCGCCATCCTATTTTCGGAACATTTTTATGACAAGCGGTATAAAGTCCTACGCAAGACATTTCGATCTGAAGCCGTAATCGTTTGCTGCGAGGGTTAAATGACACAGAAACTGTGTCGATCAGGACAGCAGCGTCTCCAGCTCTGCCATGGTATGCACCATGTGGTCCGGTGAGGCTTCATTGAGTTTTTCCGCGCTATGCCAGCCCCACGTCACGGCAACGGTGACCGCACCCGCTTTTTTTCCCTCGATCATATCTCCCTTGGTATCGCCCACATAATAGGCCGGGAGACCCTGGTACCGACCCATGGTCTTTTGGATTTTTCTTACCTTGCTTCTTTCGATCTCCGCACCAACCACCTCGTCAAAACAGTCAATGTCTTCTTTTTCGAAAAACTGCCATACGATTCGGGAATCATTGGAAGTAATTACCGTAAGCACGTTCCGGCGTGATATGACCTTCAACGATCCATGAATTCCATGGAAAGGCTTTACCTCGGCTTTATGCCTTCGCATTTTGCGTTCAAATGCATCACCAAGAATTTCATCGATTTTGTCGCTGGAAAGCCCCAGTTGTGCCAGTGCTTCGAAAAAATTGCCATCAAACAGTCTCATAACCTGCTCATGAGTTTTTATTCCAGTATACCCACAGGCACGGGAAGCTGCCAGAAATGTTGTCGCAAATACATCTGCGGAATCAACGATCACAACTTCATAGTCGAACATGATCAAATTCTTTTTGATAGCGCCTCCTTTCTTTTTCCTGAACGGAATGGTTCAAGTAATTTTGGCCAGTGAGTAGCAGACTATTCAACAGAGTTCAAGATCAGGTCGGTTTTTTCTTTCATGGGTGATCTTATGTTCTTGCGCCCGCAAAAGATCAGAAACAAAATAGCCGACAATTTAATATTTTACGCATTTTTCTTGCCAAACATAAAATCGTGCTATATGTTAGGCGCCTGAATGGTTCACAAGTCACAAACCAAGGAAATAAGAATCTCGCCTGGAGCGTTATTACCCAATTCACCTTTCTTGTATTATTGTATTACGGCTATGTTACCCCTGTATCTATGACATGATGCTAATTTAAAAAACATGAATCCTCCGGCACGCAGTGTGCCGTAGGCTATTTGAATGATAAAAGCCGGAAATTATACCCGGCAGGAAACAAAAAGAAGCGATATGGAAGACCATAAAATCAAATTGTATGAAACCCAGTTGCGACGGCTATTCAAAGCCGCCGAGCAAGACGAACAAGAGGCACCGAAACCGGTGCCTGTTCACCGCGAAAAAATCCGCGTAATTCGCAGACGAAAGGGCGGTCCCGACCAGTACATCACTGAAAGCTCGAGCCAGTATGCCTTGGCATCAGCAGACGTGGGATAAGCCCGGCTTCTCAGCAATTTAGCCCGGAAAAGTTCACAAACCTGTATACATAATGCACTATCACCTGCTCTTCTCACAGCTGGACAGGTGGAGTGCGCCCGCGCTGTGGGAAATAAATACAATGGGAGAAGAACCACACTTATTTGGCCTTTCTAACGACCTCGATTTGACCGATGTCCATGATGACAAAGC
>JASJGV010000368.1:0-3671 GCA_033791325.1 Desulfobacterales bacterium
CTTTATAAAAAAGTTAAGCGTAAAATATGAGGTATAAAAGATACATCCACCGATTGGTAATGCGATCAACAAGACATATATATGTTCTTGAAAAACAGGCCCTGTTCCCAAAACCATTGCTGGCAAAGAGAGAAGTTGAAAGGCAAGAATGATCAATAGACTTGTAAATATCCAGAACAGGAGATGAAACATTATTTGAATCGACTTTTTCATGATGTCAGTTTTTTAGTTTGAACATTTCAAAAGTCGCAGCAATAATCCCTTTTAAGAATTAAGTTCTGCATAATCAGGTATTCGGTCTGCAAAATGGTGAATCAGAAGCTGCCAGGCTTTGGTTAGATTATTAAATGTGGTGCTTGCTAATATTTTAATACCTGGCATATTAAATGTTGCTATTGGCAGTAGACTATATGTTCTGCGATCAATAAAAGGGATGGGAATATTTGAAAGGTACGTTTATTATAGATTTGACTAACATTAATGGGAGAAGTCCACGGAATGGTTTATGGTTTTTAGTATTTTTAGATTGGAAGTTGGTCTCACCCCTAATCCACAAAACTAAAATTTAAGAAAGGAGAAAAAATATGATCAAGTGGTTATGTACATTTTTAGTACTTGGTATATTCAATTTCGCAAACGCGGGAAATATTAATACGGAATCCATTTACAAAGACAGGTTGAATGATCCTGAAGCTGTTTATTTCACCCCCGAGAATTTCAAGATCACAGCCGACGGTAAAACCGATGTGTCAAATGAACTACAAAAAGCAATCGATCTGATTAAAAATGAAAAGAACTTTGGCGTTTTATTCATTCCCGAGGGAAAGTATCGCATTTCAAAAACAATATACATCCCCAAAGCGATCAGGCTGATCGGTTATGGCAAGGAACGGCCGCTGATCTTTCTGGCGGAAAATTCACCGGGATTCCAGGATGCGGTCGAGTCTGATAAAGGCAAGGCCAATTACATGTTCTGGTTTACCAGCAGTACTGTTGGCGAAGGACAATCGCCACGGGATGCAGGAGCCGGCACTTTTTACAGTGCCATTTCCAATATCAACCTGAAAATCGAAGATGGCAATCCACACGCCGTCGCCCTGCGCACCCATTTTGCCCAGCATAGTTTCGTAGAGAATGTGGTCATTGATGCCGGCAACGGAAAGGCCTGCCTGTACGATGTCGGTAATGAAATAGATAATGTGGCTTTTTATGGCGGAGAATATGGCATCTACACAACCAAGACCTCCCCCGGCTGGCAAATGATGATGGTGGATACCTATTTTGAAGGTCAGCGCAAAGCTGCCATATTTTCACAGGAGGGAGGTTTGGTGATTGTACGCATGCATGCCAAGAATGTGCCGACGGTGATCGAGATAAGGGAAAATTACAGCGATCGCATTTTTATGGAGGACTGTCGATTCGAACAGGTCAGTGGACCTGCGCTGATTATCAGCAACGAGAACAATTATACAAATCAAATCAGTTTGCGCAATGTAGACTGCCGAAAGGTTCCTATTTTGGCTCACTATCGCCGCAGCGGAAAAGAATCGCTGGGTGCAGGGGGAATATATAAAATCAGAAACTACACCCATGGTATACACATGGACAGTTTAACCGATGATCCTGCAATAGATACCCGTGCTGATTTGCTTCCGCTTAAAAGGCTCCCCGAATTTGCACCCCGCGATATTCCACGCCTTCCCGAAACAAATGAGTGGGTGAACATCGGCGAACTCGGTGCGGTGGGCGATGCCAGAACGGACAACACCAAAATTTTTCAGGATGCCATTGAAAAATATTCAACCATATATATCCCGCAGGGTTGGTATGTGGTTTCGGAAACATTAAAGCTGAAGGCAGATACCCGCCTGATCGGGTTGAGTCCCATTGCTACCCAGATCATGTTATTGGAAAGTACGCCGGCATTCAGCGGATTTGGCGGTCCCAAACCCTTAGTTGAGGTTCCTCTCGGGGGAAATAGTATTATAACCGGTATTGGTCTGAATACCGGGGCTTATAACTATCGCGCGGTAGCCTGTAAATGGATGGGTGGAGAATCATCTTATATGAATGATGTGAAGTTTTTGGGCGGACATGGAAATATGGAACGAGGTCCGCAAACTGCCGGTGGCGGGAACTGGCGACGGCAGCTGAGTATCAGCTCGCCAGAAGAACCGGTCTATGATCGCTGGCATGACAGGGCCTGGGACAATCAATACTGGAGCTTGTGGATCACCCATGGGGGTGGCACCTTTAAGGATATATGGACCGCCAGCAGTTATGCCGCAAGTGGAATTTTTGTAAGCAACACGTCGGTGCCGGGCAGGATCTATGCCATGTCCATAGAGCACCACATCAGAAGCGAGGCTCAGTTTAAGAATGTATCCAACTGGAAAATTTATGCATTTCAACTTGAGGAAGAATATACCGAAGGCCTCGACTGCCAACAGATTGAGCTTCAGAATTGCAGCAATCTGGTTTTCGCCAACCTTTATATGTTCCGGACTATACGATTAAAGACTCCTTATCCCTACGCCATCAGAACCTGGAATTGCCGCGACATCGAGTTGATTAATGTTCACAATTATACACAGATAAAATATACCACGGATTTGCCATTGTATGATATCAATAAAAATATAGATGTCAGACCCTGGGAATTTACAAGGCTTTACATTACCGGTGATGAACAACGGTCCGAACCGCTTTCCTTTGAAGCAAACAGGGTGGAGAAACTGGCTACCGGATTTGAATTTGCCGAAGGGATCACCCGCGAGAGCAAAGGGAATATATATTTTTGCGAGCAGCGCATGCGTCGTATTTACAAATGGGACATCAACCAGAACTCCCTTTCCATGCTGGCGGAGCTGCCCTGGCAACCACTTTCACTGGCGGTCGACACCAAGGATAATCTGCTTGTCATTTTCCGTTACGATCCTCAGCCAGGTTACATGGTCAATGGCGAACAGGAGAGCGTGCCTGTACTGCCCGACGCTGGCGGCACCTCATTCAGTGGCTGGGGAAATTCCGGATTTGCGACCTGGGTTTTTAGCATTGATCCTGACAATCCCGAAGAAACCATCCAGCTCCTCAAAAAGGCACCTATGGGTTCCGTGAAGCAAGTGGCCAAGGCGATCTATCCATCCCACCGCTGGCGGGATTCCCATGATTTTAATACTGTTTCGGTCAATGTACCGGAGAACTGCTTTGTTGCACCCGATGGTGTGACAATCATTCCTGAATGTTATGACCTGGCGCGCTCCTCCGGCACTCTAGAAGCAATTCCCGGTAAACCCTTTTACGCCTCGGATGAATACGATAACAGAATGGTTAAAATGGATGTAAATGAAGACGGTACCCTGTCCAACTTAAAATACTTTATCGAACAGGGTGAATTCGGTTCGGCTGTAGACGAAAAAGGGAACCTCTATATAGCCAGCGGCCAAATTTATGTTTATAATCCGCATGGGGAACAGATTGGTATGATAAAAGTGCCGGAACGCCCTGCTGCCATTCAGTTTGGCGGCAAAGATAAAGATATCTTGTTCATTGCAGCCCGGTCGTCGTTATATGCGGTGCGTATACCATTGTAAGGACGTCTCTTATCCTGAAATAGCTTGACACTAAAATGTCAAGCTATCTTAGGAAAGGTCATTTTTCTCGGGAACCAG
>JASJGV010000369.1:0-14040 GCA_033791325.1 Desulfobacterales bacterium
AACCGATTCCTTGAAAAATATCTCATATTCGGCCATCTGTTTTTAGCCTCTTGACCATTTCGGAGAAACTGATTATCGGCTCATTAACCCTTTCCTCAAACGCAGTGATATCCTCCGCATCCTCAGCAAGAGCTTCCTTGACGGCTGTATTTACGAGTTCAGAAATCGATTTTGACGTTTCAATAGATTTTAATTTCAGTGCTTTATGTAAAATTGGATCAAAATACACAGTGGCACGTTTTGCGGGTGTTGCCATAATGTCACCTCCTAAGTATTTGTGACATTATAACGCCATAACGTTATGACGTCAAGTGGCCTTTCATTTGGAAGCAAACGCGGAGCGTAAGCAGCGGCCGACAGGAGCATCAATTTAGCACGGCCTTTTCGTCAAACCATAATCTACACGCCGTCTGCTCCACTGATTTGTTAGTCATACACTCACATTCGCCGTTATAGCGCTATTCTTTTAACCCATATCGAGCCATTCGAGAAACGACCAAATGATGAAAAGGTCGAATCAGATTAAAATAAATAGGACCTGTCCAGTGCTTATAAAAAACGGTTGTAAATACATAAAACCGATTGATGGAATGGTCTATCTGTTCGATGACCACACCAAAATATGCCCGTAAATGCTTGTCGTCAGGTGTTTCAGAAACCCAATACAGTTTTTCCTTTGTACACTGAACAATAAAAAAAGAGACATTCTCCCCTGGTGTAAAGGAAACATCCTCGGGCTTCAAATTCGGTAATTCTTCCGGCTCTTCATGCTTTACCAGACCCAGAGCTTGCACGAGTAGCTTGCGGATACGATATAGCTGAAGGATCCACCAGGGATAGTATGACAGCATGGATGCAATAAATTTTCGCAAGGTGGTTTCACCTTGGAATACTTTTACATCAATGACATCAGCATGCTCAAAATATTTATCTAATTCGGCGAATTGGAGTAGGTAATTCATTTTATTAGGATATCATTACCTTTCAAGGCACAGAACCCAATAATCAGCAAGCTATCCCAGTCGATCCATGAGATCGCAGAACAGACGCACGCCGAAGCCGGTACCGCCGGCATCGCAATAGGCACTCCCTTTTTTCTGGTAGGCGGGGCCGGCAATGTCGATGTGTGCCCAGCGGGTGTCCCCGGCAAAACCAGACAGAAACAGGGCTGCCGTAATGGCGCCACCCCAACGGGTGCTGCTCATGTTGTTGGTATCGGCAAAGTCGCTTTTCAAAAGCTCTTTGTAATCTTCGGGCAAAGGCAGCCGCCAGGTACGTTCATGGGTTTTTTGGCCGGACGCCAGGATGGCCTCGGCCAGGGCGTCATCCTGCGTAAAAAGGCCGGCAATTTTCTCTCCCAGGGCCACCACACATGCCCCGGTCAGGGTGGCCACATCCACCATGACATCCGGTTTGTATTTTTTCTTGGCATAGGACATGGCATCAGCCAGAATCAAGCGGCCCTCTGCATCGGTATTGCCGATCTCGATGGTTTTACCGGCATGGCTCTTGATGATATCTCCTGGTCGTGTGGCACTGCCTGAAATCATATTTTCGACAAGGGGCATGACACCCACAATTCTGACTTTGGGTTTCAGTTTTGCCGCGGTGATGAGGGTGGCGGCGACTGTGGCCGCACCCGACATGTCGATTTTCATATCCTCTATACCACCCGTGGGTTTCAGGTTGATGCCTCCGGCATCAAAGGTAACCCCTTTACCTATCAGGGCAACTGTCTGTTTAGCACCCTTGGGAGCGTATTCCAGAACCACCAGCCGGGGCGTGTTACTGCTACCGGCAGCCACCGCCATGAGGGCACCGAATTTGCCCTGCTGGAGCTGTTTCGGATTCAAGAGAGTTGTCTTGAGGTTTTCTTTTTTGGCCATGTTGATGAAAATTTTGCTCAACTGGGATGGTGTCTTGTCATTGGAGGGGGTGCTGACCCAGTCTCTGGCCAGAAGGGTTCCTTTACAGATTGCCTCGACACGCTTGGGCAGTTTGGCAAACTTTTTGACGGCATCCGGTGATACCATCAGCGTAATCTGCTTTAACGGTTTCAGCTTTTTATCCTTTTTGTATTTATCAAAAACATGGTTGCCAAGACAGGCGCCTTCCATAAGGGCTGAAACCAGGTCCGCTTCTGTCATGGAAAGTCGGTCTGAAGAAGGTGTTCCGATCACGATATCCTTGAGACCCTTTTTGATGGCTGCCTTGACGGCCTTTCCGGTAAAAGCACGCAGCTTTTCAGGATCAAGATTTGCGCATTCGCCCAAGCCGATGAATTGCACCCGTTCTGTCAAGGTGCCAGAAGGATTGTAAAGGGTGAGTTCCTCGTCCTTTTTGCCGTGGAACTCCTCGATGTTTATGGCCTGCTGGGTCAGCTTGGACAGAACGCCCCCATGAATATCTTTGTCTTCGCAGACAGGCACAGCCAGTGTGGATATCTTGACTTTTTTCAGGTCAACGGATTTCAGTTTTAACATGGATCACCTCATCGAAATTTTATAAAGAGCTGTTAACGGTAAGTCGTTCTCACATAATTATGACACGCGGTATAAAATTGTCTTTACGATTTTATTTTTGGTACCCACCTAGATATAAGGTCGATTGGCGTGCGTGTCAATGGTTAAGCCGCGCTGGCGTTGGTTGGGATCTGGGGGGGTACTGAGCTGTTTTTTGACTAAGCAGAGTTTGTCGAATAATAAATTTGATCTTTGCCCATTTTTTTGGCTGTATACATATTGGAATCCGCACGTTTTATCAATTTATCAGAATCTTCTCCGGAAGTGTATTCCGCTATGCCCAAACTAAATGTCAAATGCTCTGTCATATTCGATTGCGTTTTAAACGGATGCTTTTTGAATCCTATTCGGATTCTTTCCGCTACCGTACTGGCGCTGCTGCCATTCGTCTCTGGCATGATAACCACAAATTCTTCTCCGCCATAGCGAAAGGCGGTATCAGAACTACGAATATAAGTATTGATGATATGGCCAATTTCGTGCAGGACCTTGTCTCCTTCTAAGTGTCCGTGGGTGTCATTAAAAATTTTAAAATCATCCACATCCATTAAGATGACTGATAAGGTTTTCGAATAACGATGAGCGCGATCCAGTTCGGCCTTTAGACGGTTGAAGAGGTGTCGTTGGTTAAATAACCCCGTCAGATCATCCGTGATACTGAGATGGCGATAGTTCTTTTCACTTGCCAGTAATGCCGCTTCCGCATCCTGTCGTTTCTTGACTTCAATTCCCAACTCCTGCACCCGTTTGGTGGAGAATAGGATAAAACCCATGGCAATAAAAGCCGGGAAGAAAACGATAAACTCATCAAAAAGGGTCAGATTGTTGTTTAAAATAAACAGCTGAAGTCTTTCATACGCATTCAAATAATCCATGAGGATGGTGCCTATCAAAGAGAAAAATAGGATGATGATCACTTCCATCGTAGTCGGCTTTGTTCCTTTTATATCCATTCCAATATCCTTTGATAGGGACGCTCTTAACTTATAAACTTATTCAATGTCGATTAAAGATATTTTCCTCTTACTTGCTATTTTTTGCCCTCTAAGAACCGATTTACTTACAGCTGGTATGGAAATGTCTAGTCTTCGCGCAAGTGAGGACATGGAAATCCCAAGTTTTCTGACGGACCAATAGCACATGAGACTACGGGCTTCAACTGTCTTTCGATATCTTCCTGGCGCCCATACCATTTCCTGCGTTATATCGAATATGTCGGCAACCCTTTTTACCACCGTGCTTATTGAAATTCCCCGTGAATGAAGTGAGTATTTCATCTCGAGCGATTCTTGGGCAGTCTTTAAAATGGTTTCAACAAAGCTACCGTCTCCTAATATTCTCTCATCACCTTTCTGATAACTTTTTTCGCGTCGCAAGTTTTTTAGGGCAGTCCAGCCGCCTGCACTTCGTACAAGTCCGCCACCTGTCAAGTCGGATCGTTTGCCCATACCAATGCCTTTTTCAACAAACTCATGATATCTACGTCTGGCAGAGTTGAGTTTTGGATCAAACTGGACAAGAACGGTGGATGTGTCCTGCCACGTATTCGCCATGTTGCCCAATAGAACACCATGTCCACAAAACCTATGTCGGGAAAGCTTTTCAAAATCCTTTACTATATGAGCTCTTATGGGATTTAGATGAATATATCGAACAAGTTCTAAAAAATAAGTATCTTCCTGACATAAAACGGATTTGAAACGGTTTTGAAAGAGATGGCCAGACCGTTCATGGCGTTTATTGAACCATATGGCATGCCCGGTAAGGAGTCTCCGCATGAAAATGGATATGGGTGTGGGTCCGGTTTTAAGCAATAAATGAAAGTGATTGGGCATCAAGGACCAGGCAAAACACAGGGTGTGGGTGCTGAGCAAAAGCTTGCCCAGCCGTTCTAAGAAATTCAGTTTGTCGGTCTTGTCCTTGAATATCGATCTTTTCTCGATGCCTCTGGACATGATGTGATGGAGAGCGCCAGGAAAGTCTAATCGTGATTGTCTTGGCATGTTGATAGCATACCACTTAATCTCGATCAATTCAATGAATAACGTTATAAGTTAAGAACGTCCCTGATCATATTTGTCTATATTTGGTATATAGGTATTGACAAATAACAATATCTTGTTGTAAAAAAAAATGTTAAAATCATACTAAAGTCTACAAACTCTAGCAGATATCGTGATTTGCGAACACGTTTAATCGATTAAATATATTTTGTGCCCATTCAGGGTTTTATTACACGTTTTTACCGTTTTTCTGATTTTGATCGATCCTGGGCCTAACAAAGGAGCAGATACCACCGTTGAAAACAAAAGCGATAAATGTCTTTCTCGTTCTGGTTTTCCTCACTGGACTATTTGTTGTTTTAAACTATCAAATTAGCATAGAGAAGAAAAAGCTAACTAAGGATATCTACACCAAGGGAAAACACCTTGTAAGTCTGATTGCTTTACGCCCCATTTCTTCCTTTGAAGGTGATCAAAACTATTTTCTTAGAACATTGGTGGAATATTCATCCAAAGAAGGGCTGGTCTATTGTTACATCACCAGAGAAAACGGCAAGAAACTGGTGTCCTTTGTTTTGACGCATCCGGGGCAAGACTTTTCAGACTGTAGTGAGATTTACAAGATTGGCACGACAAGTCTGGCTTATCATTCATCTGAAATTGAGTGTTCCGATGGTCGCATTTACGAATTTTCCAAACCATTATTCGAAAATGGCGAGCCATCCGGTGCTGTCAGAATCGGCCTGATGATAGAACCGGTATCCATCTTAACAAAGGAAAGAATCAGTCTGGTGGGGATGCTTTCCTTTTTTATCATCGCCTCTATTATTTTGGTCTATTTTGGTATTCTTCAAGCCATCAAGCCCATAAACAGTTTGTTTTCCAAATCAACCTCCTCATCCCCTAACGCAGCAGCTAACGCCGATCTTGTCGGACTCATCAGTGGCGAAGGCATTCATGGTATGGTGAGTGAAATTCAGAGCACCATGGGTTTGTTAAAAAAACAGTTAAATAATATCGAATCAAGAAACAAGAACTTGTCTTTCCAGATAGGGGTCGTTAAATTTCAGAAAAATCAAATTCAGAATATTATTAACAAGATCAACTATGGTATCATTATTCTTGATGTCCAGGACAATGTTATCCAAATCAACGACTACATGCTGAATAATATCGGCAAGGTCCGTGAAGACGCGATTGATCATCCACTCGAAGAGGTTATCACAGACCCGACCTTGAACCATTTCATCTCCCAGCAGGAAAATATAGTCGAACATCTGACCAGCCATCAAGTGGAATTCTCGATCGCTGAACTTAAAGAGACGTATGTTTTTTCTGTTACCTGTGCTGTTCTTTCGGGAGAGGACCGGCAGGTTGCCGGCAAACTGCTGACCTTCAACGACATTACGTCTCAAAAGGAAGCTGAAAAAAACACCATTGCATTTGTGGCGCACCTTTCGCACGAACTGATGACGCCTTTAACCACCATTCAATCCTACAGTGAAATGTTGATGGACGGTGAAATAGAGGACACGGAAACACAGAAGGAATTTTACAATACCATCAACAAGGAAACAGAGCGTTTGACGCGTCTCATCAAGGATTTGCTCAGCTTGTCCAGAATTGAAATGGGTAGCCTTACCATAAACAAAGATATCGTCATGTCTGAAATGCTTTTCAATGATTGCATCGTGGCGATCGAAGGAAGTGCCAAGAAAAAGGGTATTACCATCGAAAAGCACGTACCGGACAATTTTCCATCTTTCATGGGCGACAAGGAACTGCTGAAAGGCGCCATCATTAACCTTTTGGGAAATGCCGTCAAATACACACCAGAGAAAGGGGAGCTGGTCTTCGGTCTCAGGAAAGAAGAGGACGTGATCATCTTCGATATCAGTGACACGGGATACGGGATGTCCCAAGATGATCTCGGTCATATCTTTGAAAAATTCTATCGGTCGTCCAATCCCGAAGTGGCAGATAAACAGGGGACGGGGTTGGGATTGAGTATCGCCTCAGAAATTATCGCGCTGCATGGCGGGCAGATCGACGTGCAAAGTGAGCTTGGTAGAGGAACGTATTTCATCATTAGTATCCCACTGGAGGAGTATTACATTGACCAGTAAATCGGTATTGATCGTGGATGATGACGTCCACATTCGACGCGTTCTGGAAGTGAAGCTGAAGAAATATGGTTTTCAGATATTAATGGCCGCCAATGGGCAGGCTGCCCTGGATCTGATTATCGAGAAAAAACCGGACGTGGTCATCTCGGATATCAATATGCCCATAATGGATGGTAAAACCCTTTGTAAAAAATGTGACCCGTTGAAAAAAGAGAGGACTTTTTTGACGATTATCATCACCGCCAGAATCGATCCGCATGAAAAAAACTGGATTGAAAAAAGGCAGGACACCGTACTGATGGAAAAGCCATTCAGCCCCATGGAGGTATTGAATGTCATCCAGTCATACTTGGGAGATTCAGCCTGATGGAAATATTTGAGTTACAAGCTTTCCTAACCAATCTGGCGCCCATCAGCCGTATGCAGTATCAGATTTGGGATCGGGAGGGGAAGATGATATTTCCCCTGCCTGCCGAAAGACCGCCGGAACCGCGTTTGAATGACGCGCTGCAGAAGTTTGTCGGTATTTTAGCGGAGCAAAACATATATCGGCAGGGCTATTTTGCCGACCAGTATTTTCTATGCGGCCTTCCTCTCACCAACGGACAAGGCAAGTTAGGAGTCCTGGTTGCCTATGGTCCGAAGCCTGACAGGCAGATGTCTGGTAATTCAGAGGGTAAACCGACCGAAGGTCATTCACCAGATATGAAGAAATTTCTCGGTAGTTTGGCTAGCATATTACAGGCGAATTGGCTAGCCAAGGAAGAGATCCAGGAATTGGCAGAGGAACTGGAGCAATCATTTGAAGATCTACACATGTACGGGAAAATTACCTCAAAGATCAAGGCCTTGAGATTTTCCAGTCATATGCTGATTGGCTTGATTACCGACCTGCTCAACAATCTGCGCGCTGACGCAGCCTTTGCCCTTTTTCCGGATATTCAGAATTTCAATGCGCTTGTGACCAAACCCCATCTTGAAGGTCGACTGAAAACAAGACTTGAGTTTTATCAGGAACTGATCGGTCACATACCTGGTGATGCCGTTTCTTCGAAGGAAAAATACTTTATCATAAACGATTCCAACCAGGATGCGTCCTTTAAAAAACTGCATCCAGACCCGTATCGTTTTCTGGGTGTCATGGTGGCCCACGATGACAACTTCTTCGGATGGCTGGGTCTTGTATCATTCAACATGAAGGAGATATATCGACAGGGTGAGCTGCGTCTGATGGTGTCTCTGGCTGAGCAGCTGAGCGTGGTGATTGCCAACACGGGTTTGTACCAGGATCTGGAGCAATTTATTATCAACATGGTAAAATCCCTGGTATTTGCTATTGAGGCAAAAGACCCTTATACACGTGGGCACTCGGAAAGGGTTTCGAAAGTGAGCATGCGCCTGGGAGAACAATTGGGTCTGAAAGGAGCGGATTATGATAGGCTGCGCTGGTCTTCCATCCTGCACGATATCGGCAAAATTGGTATTCCGGAAGAGATTTTGGACAAACCAAGCCCTTTAACGGATGAGGAATTTGATCTTATCAAAGAGCACCCAGCCAAAGGTTTTGAAATTCTGCAACCGCTTGTTCAGCTGGAAGGTTCTCTCCCAGGTATTCTCCATCACCATGAGCGGTTTGACGGAAAAGGTTACCCCGGTGGATTGAAGGGGGAGAAGATCCCTTTCAATGCCCGTATTATCGCTGTTGCCGACACATATGACGCTGTTAGTTCAACACGTGCATATCGCGCTGCCAATTCAACCCAAAAGGCTATGGTTATAATTAAGGAAGTGGCTGGCAGTCAGCTTGATCCACAGGTTGTGGCGGCTCTGGTGGAGATTACCGACAAAGATGGACGCCTATTGGAAAACACACCATGACAACGAATCAACAAGATAGCGAATCCGGACAAACGGAAAGTGTGATGCATAGTGGCCGGACTGGCATGGCGATAAAACATCCCCTTACATGGCAAAACTGTGCAGAGTTAAGAAAAAAACTGGAGACCAAGATCAAGGAAGGTCGCAATGAAATTATCCTGGATTTTAAAAAGGTGGATCATCTGGACAGTGCGGCTCTGGAGATGTTGATCGATGTGCACGATGTGCTCATGAAACAGGGCGGGATATTGAAGATTGCAGGCATAAACGAGGTCTGCAGGGACATCCTGATATCCACACGCCTTATCAATATTCTTCTCGTCTATAAAGATATGAACGAAGCTACCGCACATAAAAGGGTATAAGCGCTTTGATAAAGAAAAGAAGAAAACTGGGTGAAATTCTGGTCCAAAAAGGCTCCCTGGAACCGGAGCGGCTTACCCAGGTGCTGCGTCTTCAAAAGGAATCCGGCAAGCCCCTCGGGCAGATGTTGATCGACCATGAACTTTTGACCAAGGAAGAATTGACCAAAGCACTGGGTGAGCAGATGGGGATCCCGCATGTGTGGTTGCGAAAGGGATTGGTGGACCCCAAAATCGTGCATGTGCTGCCAAAGGATAAGGCCATTCATTATCATGTGTTGCCCATGTTTGTCATCAATGGGGTCATTACCCTGGCAACCTCGGATCCATACGGGTTTTATATTTTTGATGAAGTGCGCAAGATTACCAATCTGGAAGTGCAGCCGGTCATCTGCCGTGCGGAAGATATACTGGATGCTATTCCCCAGGCCTACCAGGAAGATGCCAGCATCGAAGATATGATGTCGAGTGCCGATGAATCGGCCATTGACGTCGTGGAAGGACGATCAGAAGAAGAGGTCAGCGAACTGGCAGAAATGGCCGAAGGCAGCCCGGTCATCAATTTGACCAACCTGGTCCTGCTGCGGGCCATACGGGACGGTGCCAGCGATATTCACATAGAGCCCCAGGAAGACCGCATGCGGATTCGGGTCAGAATAGACGGCATCCTGTATGAACAACGACCTCAAAAAGTTGAACTGCACCCGGCGGTGGTTTCCCGGCTCAAGGTCATGTCCAAACTCAATATCGCTGAAAGACGCATGCCCCAGGACGGTCGTATCCAGGTGGTGGCCGATGGCAATGTCGTGGACCTGCGGTTTTCTTCCATGCCGGGTGTTTACGGTGAAAAAGTGGTGATGAGGATTCTAGATCGCACCAAAGCCATCCTGGATCTCAACCACCTGGGTTTTGAAGCGGAGATCCTTGATAATGTCAAGCGTCTCATCAAGAGCTCGCATGGCCTTATACTTGCCTGTGGACCCACCGGTAGCGGTAAGACCACAACCCTCTATTCCGCCATTGCCATGCTGAATACACCTGAGCGGAATATCATTACAGTGGAAGACCCGGTGGAGTACCAGATACCCAATATCAACCAGAACCAGGTCAATGCCGCCATTGGTCTCAAATTTGCCACCTTTATACGGCATGCCCTCAGGCAGGATCCGGACATTATCATGGTAGGTGAGATCCGGGACCGGGAGACGGCCGAAATTGCTATTCAGTCCTCACTCACCGGCCACCTGGTGCTGTCTACCCTGCACACCAACGACAGTCCCAGCTCCATCACGCGGCTTCTGGAGATGGGCATTGAGCCCTATCTCCTGTCGTCATCCCTGCTGGCCTCCTTGTCACAGCGTCTGGTGAGGACGATCTGCCCGGATTGCAAAGCAGCCTACTATGCATCGGCGTCCGAAATAAAGGCCTTGGGTGTCGATTCGAATAAGCAACTGCGTCTGTATCGAGGGGAAGGCTGTTCGTCTTGTTATGACTCCGGGTATAAAGGCAGGACCGGTATCAATGAGTTGCTGACCATGGAAGGAGCGCTTCAATCACTGATTCTGGAGAACCCCACCATCGATGTGATCCGGCAACATTGTCAGAAGATGGGGTATCATGGTTTGAAGGAAGCAGGATATCAAAAAGTGCTGAACCACGAAACCACCATTGAGGAGGTTCATCGTGTCTCCTCCTTGGACATATAACCAGCGAAACAGGGTGTTGATGGTATCCCATGGCGATTAGTTTCAATAAGGTCAGCAAAAAGAACGTGACGCAGCCGGAACCGGCCTCAGGGGCAAAACAGGGGATCGGGTCACTGACAACACGTCTCATGGATCGGTTTGGCAAACAGGTCAAACCCAAGGAAGTGATGTTTTTCACTTCGCAGCTCTCTTTGATGCTGGAAATTGACACCCCTCTCTCCCTGGCGTTAAAATCCGTTGCCGCAGAGATTAAAAATCCGACCTTCAAGGTCATTATCCTGGAAATGCAAACCAGGATAGAAGAAGGTCGTCAGTTGTCGGAAGCCATGGGCGAACACCCCAAAGTCTTCAGCCACCAGACCGTGAGCATGATCAAAGCTGGAGAGACGGGCGGTTTTTTAAAAAGAATTTTGGACCGCGTGGTGGAGATGCAGGAAAAAAGGCAGATTATAACGTCTCAGCTTCGATCGGCTCTGACCTATCCCGCTGTCCTGCTGTTTTTCGGACTCATCGTGGTGGTGTTTGTCCTGGTGGGTGTTCTGCCCAAATTTACTGCTTTTTTTGAAGGTAAAGAACACATCCTGCCACTGACCACCCGATTTCTCATGATGACCAGCGCGTCATTGCGGCATTTCTGGTGGGTTTACATCCTGGTCATTACCGGTCTGGTTGTTCTGGTCACGATCTTTAAAAACAGCCCTCAAGGAAAGCGCATGATAGACAAGTTCTTTATCAGCGGTCCGCTCATCTCCGGTCTGGCCAATAAGATCTATACCTGTGAAATGCTACGCACCCTCGGGTATTTGATGGAGAGCCATGTGCCGCTGCTGGAGGCCATGGAAGTGACCCGCCCAACCATTTGGAATCAGTATTATCAGCGGTTTGTGGAGCGTATTCGGGTGAGTATCGAGCAAGGGGGGCGCTTTTCGCAACCCTTTGCCACATACCCCTATATCCCGGAAACCGTCAAGCAAATGGTGACCATCGGCGAGGAAGCCGGGCGCTTGCCGGATGTGTTGATGCGGCTGGTCCGGTACTACGATATGGAAATAGAACAGGAGCTGAAACAGGTTGCCGCCATGATCGAACCGGTGGCATTGATCGTGATGGGTGGGCTTGTGGGGGTGATTGTGTCTTCCATTATCTTGCCGTTGTTCAGATTGTCCCAGGCGCTGCGTTAGGGCGGGTGGCAGAAACCTGGCGTCAGGAGATAGAAATCCGAATGAAGGCATCGGAATCAGAGATCGGAACGTAAGGGGCAGAAAACAGAATTTTGGGGTAACAACTGGGATGGCGTACATATATATGCAGAAAATTGCCGACCATTTTCACATGCATCTGTCCATTACAGCTACAGTTATATGAGCTTGAGCACAGCGCTGTTAACCCAAAAGTCCTCTGAACAGGAGATGAATTATGACCGACCAGAAAGAATGCATGCGCTGCGGGAGCACACAGCGGGTGTCGGGCAAGACGCAATCGTCCGGCAGGGTCTATTTTCGGCCTGACAAAGTGAAATTTTTCGCCCCCAAGACGGCCGATCTGGGTGTGAAAGGCTTTATGTGCCTGGACTGTGGCACCATCGAGCTGGTGGGCGACGTTAAAAAAGCAGGAACCCTGATTCCGAAGCCCGCGTGACCTGGCCGTGTTTGCTTATTGAAATTATTTTCTAATTATGTTCCCATAACTGCCGATAGTACCGTTAGGGGAATACAATAATCGATGCTCAACATATTCTAAGGAGGATTCAACCATGACGACGACGCGGCTAAACACTATTTTTAAAGTTAAGGGTCAGGGAGGGTTTACCCTGATCGAGATGCTGATCGTGGTGATTGTGCTGGGTATTCTGGCCATGATCATTATTCCCCAGATATCGGTTTCCACCCAGGATGCCAAACTCAATACCCTGACGACCAACCTGGGTTCACTGCGAAATGCCGTGGAACTCTATTATCATCAGCACGACAGCAGGTATCCCGGTTCCACCAAGGCAACGGATGGCACGGCTACGGTATCGCATGCAGAGGCCATTGCGGCCATCGTACCCCAGTTGACCCAGTACACCGATGTTGACGGCCAGACATCGACTACCAAGGTAGACCCCTTTATCTACGGACCCTATCTAAAGGGAACAAGCATGCCCACCAACCCCTTTAACAACAAGTCGGATGTCACTGCCGTCTTTGATGAAAACGACATCACCGTCCGGAGTTCTGCCGGTGATGACTTCGGCTGGAAGTTTTATCCCGTGACCGGCGTGCTGATAGCTGCCGACAACGGCGCCCATGATACCTTATAAATGGAATGAAGCCTCTATCACAGCCAGGCTTTAGCCTTGTTGAAGTTCTCCTTGTCGTTAGTATTCTGGGGCTCGTCGCCATGGTGGCGATCCCCAGCCTTTCTTCCAGCGACCATACAAAATTAGAACTTGCCGTGGAAGAATTCGCCCAGGCCATGCGCTTTGCCCGCAGCCAGGCCATGCGTTACGGCACACCCTATGGCTTTCGGAATTCGTCGGCACACGTCATAAAGCGCATTCGGGTTTTTAGGCTGGACACCACCTCCCATCCCTGGACCCCCGTATATGATGTGTACCATCCCCTTAGTAAAACACTCTACGACATCGACCTGCGAGACCATGCGCTTGCCTACGTAGATTCTGTCAGCCGCAACCTTTCTTTCCGGGGCATCTGCAATAAAGAAGGTAACACTTATTTTGATGCCAACGGCACGCCCTGGTGTGCGGACCCAGAGACTGTTTTGTTGGAGCAGCTGGACGTGACCCTGTCATTAAAGGGTCTTACGCGTGTGCTTACCCTGCACGGGATCAGCGGGAGGGTGACCATCCAATGAGGATGTCAACGATATGGGTCAATTTAAAGGGGTCGTCCGGCTTTTCCTATGTTGAGGTGCTGGTGGCCTCCATGTTGGTAGCCATTACCCTGGTACCGGTTCTCAGCGCTCTGTTTGGCGGCACCCAGGGCAGCAGCATCCACAACGAACTGGCCGTGGATCACTACCGCATGACCGGCAGGCTGGAAGAGGTTCTGGCAAAACCCTTTGACGAACTGCAGCAGGCTGCCGATGCAGCCGGCGGCCCCGGTGTGATCGTGGCAGTTTATTCAGACAGTGTCGGGACCGAAAGACGTCGTCTGGTATATCTGTCCCGCTATGACGGCGACAATGTGGATGCGGACAATGATCCCTTTACAGGTCTGGATGATGGGTTGATATGGGTACGGATTCAGATCGAAGATACCCTAGAAAGCATGGAAACCTTGACCAAGAGATAGAATACAGGAGTCAGGAGCCAGAAAAATAGGCTATTAGGCTGAAGACTGTTAGGCTGTTAGGCGCTAACGGCCGACCCAAAACCCAAAATACAAAATACAAAATACAAAACACAAAACACCAAACACGAAACACCAAACACGAAACAC
>JASJGV010000370.1:0-7543 GCA_033791325.1 Desulfobacterales bacterium
AGTCGGGGGATGTACCGTGCACTTCATCGATTACGGGGAGGATACAGGACCCATTATCGGTCAACGGGCTTTCCCCATCCAACCGGGGGACACGCTGGAGACGATCAAAAAAAATGGCCTGGTCGAAGAATGGAAGCTCTACCCGCACTGTATCGAACTGTTTGGACAGGGAAAGCTGGAAGTCGTGCAAACATCCCATCGGCGCATCATCGCCATCACGCCCTGAAACCACCTCACCCGACACCGGTGGTCAGATGGCCTGCAACACGCGCACGATCATGGGAAAGGCCACAAAAGTTCCTATCGAACTGCCCAGGTTGGTAAACACCACCACCAGCAGGATGCGTGTCAATTTATTTTTCCAGAAACCCTTGATGGTCAGAATATCCTTTGGCAGGCGTTCCATGTCGCGAACTTTGGGTCGGCTCGCGAAAGTTTCCACCAGTCCGGAAACCCAGCCGGCCGCAATGAGCGGGTTAAGCGATGTCAAGGGGGCGGCAAGAACGGCGGACAGGATTGTCAGGGGGTGTGCAAGGGCCAGGGTGGCTCCCAGTCCTGCCAAAATACCGTTTGCCATAACCCACCAGGTGAGCATGTCGGTTCCTGTACCAGATCCGCCATAGATAAATCCGAAAAAGAGCAGGGCAAGGATCAGAGACGGCAAAAGCCATTTCAATATGCCGGACAGTTTTCCTTTGGGTGGTATTTCTTCGAGTGCGTGGGTGTCGATCTCTTTCTCCCAGTATTTCACAATACCGGGAACGTGTCCTGCGCCCACCACTGCTACAATTTTATTTCCTGGAGACATCTTTATTTTCTGGGCCAGGTACCGGTCTCTTTCATCGATCAGGATTTCCCTGACAACCGGCAGTGACTTTTCGACCTCGGAAAGCAGCGATTGCAGCATATCTTCCTGCTTCATTTTTTCGATGTCTTCTTCGGTTATTTCCTCCACATTCCCCAGTGACAATGCCAGCTGGAAAATAATTTTCAATTTGTCCCATAACCTGGTTACCCGCCAGATTCTGGAGAGGGTTATTTGAATGTCCCGATCAGCCAGTATGATGTCAGCCGCGAGGGCGTCTGCACTCTCAATAGCCTGAATCATCTCCGCACCCGGCTGGATATCCAGTTTGGCTGCAATCCGTTTCTGGAAAGACGCCAGAAGAAGGTTTGAAAGCAGGAGGAATGTTTTCTTTTCTTTGATGACTTTTGTAATATTCATCTCCTGCCATCGGTTTTTGTGGCGGATTGACTGGAAGCGCGAATCGCATAATTCAACACATACCGTGTCCGGTTTTTCCTCCTCGATGGTCGTCTTGACGAGAGCGGTACTCTCCCTGGAGACATGTGCAGTCCCGACTATCAGAAATTCTTTATGACCTGACTTCAGATGTTGAATCATATTGCTGTTGTCTGCTGCTCCCAATAGGGTTATCTTAAAGGGCATGGTTCAAATTTTTGTAATGGTTACAAGCTCAGAACCATAACAATTTTGTGATAGATGTCAATCCAAGAATAAAATCGCATTTCAAATGGAGGCAGAACAGTGGAATCTTTGTCCCAACTCGGAATTGGAAAACGTTTCATCGAATCGGAGCCGTACTACATGCCTGTGGGAAATGAGGTGGCGGTGTTTAAGGCGGCCTTCAAGGAACAACTCCCGGTTATGTTGAAGGGACCGACCGGGTGCGGCAAGACAAGATTTGTCGAGCACATGGCATATCAATTAAAAAGACCCTTGATTACCATTCCCTGTCATGAAGACCTTTTTGCTTCGGATCTTGTCGGCCGTTATCTGTTAAAAAATGATGAAACGATCTGGATGGACGGGCCCTTGACCAGTGCGGTTCGAACAGGTGCCATCTGCTATCTCGATGAAATTGTCGAAGCCAGAAAAGATACGACGGTGATTATCCACCCTTTGAGTGATGATCGCCGGATATTGACCATTGACAGGAAAGGAGAAAGCCTGTCCGCTCATCCTGATTTTATGCTGGTAGTTTCCTACAATCCGGGCTACCAGTCTGTATTAAAGGATCTTAAGCAAAGTACCCGCCAGAGATTTATTTCCCTGTCCTTTGATTATGCCCCTTCCGAAAAGGAAATCCAGATCGTATCCCATGAAGGTAAGGTTGATGATGCCACCGCCCGCCGGTTGGTGTTGTTTGCCGAAAAAGTTCGCAATATCAGGGAGTACGGCCTGACGGAAGGTGCCAGCAGTCGTTTGCTTATATATGCTGCCCAGTTGATTCAACACGGGATTTCAACCAAAGAGGCCTGCCGGGTGGCTATTTGCCTCCCGCTTTCCGACGATGAAAGACTGCAGGAGACACTTGCAGAACTGGTAGAGGACATCTTTGATGTGTCATGAGGATCACCCCCTGAGCCGTCTCGCCGTTGCTGATCCTGACTTTGCGACAGACGTTGAAACCATACTCGATACCGCGACCACTTCTGTTCATCGAAATGATCTGGTATTGCTTGTGAATGACACACTTTGGGCGTTTTCACAGGAAATCGCTTTTGGAAGGGCTGTGGGTCTTGGATATGCACAGCTCTTAGCTGTTCAAAACCGGAGAATAAAGACCTATCAATCGATTGTCCGGAAAGCCGGCAAGGATGGGCCTACTGTCGGAAAAATCCTGGCAACACACCTGGTGCCGGTTTTAATGAGTGACGACCAGGATCTGTTCGATGGGTTTATGAGAACCTGCCAGGTCATGCGCCGCAAAGGGACTTATACCCTGAAAGGCCCGCTGGAAGGATTATCACGGCTGTTGGAAGCCAATGATGTTGCAAGCGGACGGATGTATCTCGAGCTCCTCTGTCATGCCTATGATCGGGAACTAAGCTATCAACAAAGTCTCCAGATGACATATACGATTCCAAGGGCTGTGAGTACCATGCCGTCATTGAAACGTATCTGGCAGATGTCCGCATTGTCCAGGATCATACAGAAAGACCTGTCAGCGGCAGAATGCTTCATCACGGGGTTGAACAGGGGCTTGAATCTTCTACACAAGGCGGACCTTGACAGGTTTGTTTCCATGGGGCTGGAAAGATATGGCCGGAGCAGGGATCGGGGCTGTCGATTCCTGTCTCTTGAATCCAGGATGTCTCTGGAAACCTGCCGGGCAATGCAGGTGGCGGTACCTCTGTCTCAGGTCCAGCCGAAACTTTCACGTTATATCAGAACCAGAACCGGCCGGCCCATCGCCATCAGAGCAAGCGATGTATTTCATGTCTCCGGCAGATCAGGTGAAACCGGCTTCGTAAAGGTATTCTCTGATGAACAGGCCATCTATCTGCCACAAGAAATCGATGTTTTTGATGCCAGGAAAAAAAACCTGGACCTATACACAGGTCTGGCAAAACTCGAATCGGCACATCTCGAGTTCGGAACGTATGATTTTGATGCTGAAAAAGCCCTGGAGCGCTCAGGTACTCTTCTGGAAACAGGGGGTGGAACCGGAAACAAAATATCGACGCAGTTCACCATGGCAGACAACTCTGAGATTGAACGGTTTTTATATCTGTTTGACTGCCGGAAACTGGCGGCAGACCTGTTTCTCATATATGAACACGGGCGTATCCGCTGGCACCTCATGCAGCAGTATCCCGGTATTGTCAACCAGACCCTGCCGGCCATGCAACAGGAGATGCTGCGAATTTGTAAAGATGTGCGAGAGCGGCACGTTCTGAACCTTCTTTACGCTGAAATCGCCCTGGGAATGTCCGCGAGGGCGCTGGCCAACACGGATCCGAAAACCCTATCCGTGATCCGGAAGATCCGGGATCTGGCTGAAATTGAAATAAAGAAGAGCCCAGCGGTCGAAACCTGCGGTCGTCTCCTGTTTTTAACCTATGAGCCCATTGTTCGGGCTCTGGAAATAGAGGTCTGCTCCAAGAGCAATCAAAACGGCAGACGGGTATTGAAAACACCGTTTGGAAGAGGTTTCAAACCGGATTTTTGTTTTCATCTGGACACCCGGGCGGATCGTATGGCCGTGTCGATTCAATCAAAACTGCGCGGGAAGGGTCTCAAGGTATACAGGACGGATGTTCGGAAAAAACTGTCTGAAAACAATGGGATACTGTCTTTGAATGATATTCAGCGACTGATTGTTGATTGGCCGCCCCATGATGACCCGGGGCAGGCACTTCCAGGCAGAAAGCAGGTTGATTTGTCCCGGCTTGATTTTTCAGACCTATGTGAGACCATCCAGGAGGTTGCTGACCATGAGGTGAATCCATATACAAATGCTTTTACCTACCGTGAATGGGATTGCCGTCTGGGCGATTACCTTGCGGACCATGTTCGGGTGACCGACCGCAAAGTCATGGGCGTGGACGGAGATTTTTATCCTGCAACGCTGGACAGGTACCATGGCCTGGTTCAACATATGCGACGTGCCTTTGAACAGTTGAGACCCGAAGGGTTGTCCATGATGAGGCCATGGATAGAGGGAGATCAGTTCGATTACAGTGCACTCCTTGATTTTGCTGTAGACCGCAAGACCGGCCGGATTCCATCAGACCGCTTATATATCAAACGTGACAAGCGACAAAGAGATGTGGCCGTACTGGTTCTGGTGGACCTTTCGAAATCGACGACTAATTTTGCATCCGGGTCCTCTTCCAGGATTCTCGACATTGAAAAAGAGGCTGTGGTGCTGCTCTCAGAGGCCCTAAATGTGGCCGGTGATCAATTTGCCGTGGCCGGGTTTTCAGGCGCCGGTCGATTCGGTGTTGATTATCTAAGGATAAAAGACTTTTCCGATGGGCTCGATGAAGGCGTTCACCGGCGGATCAATGCGGTGGCACCCATGCGGAGCACACGCATGGGTGCGGCCATACGCCATGCAACGCAAGTGTTGGGGAAAACGTCTGCCGGCATACGCCTGCTGCTGGTTCTCACCGATGGTTTTCCCAACGATGTCGGATACAAACAAGGGTATGCCGTGGCAGACACGCGCAAAGCGGTTTTTGAAGCCCATGCAAAGCATATCTATTTCAAAGCAATTGTGGTCAATGTGGCCGGTGACCCCAAACTGGATGCTTTGTATGGAAAGTTTCATCATAGTCTGATATCGGATATCAAGGAGCTTCCGGACAAACTGCTGCGCATATATGGCGCAATGACCCGCATATGAGGTTAACATGCTTATTTACAATGACATCTTTGATTGGAAAGGATTTGGCGGCAAGCTCAAACTTGCCAGTGGAAAGTGCCGATTGAAAATTTACGATTTGAGCAGAGATCAGGCAGACGGCCTGGTACATCTGAAGCCCATGGTTGTCATTGCAATCGACCACCCGGAAAGTAACATGTCGGTGAGAAGTTGTTCAAGCCATATTGCCACAATGGTCAGCCAAAAATTTCATATCGCGCCCAGCCGCATGCAATTCGTGGAATACTATCCCCAAAAAACATATGGCAGGGATGGTAAGAACTGTATTCCTGAAATGTTCGAAGCGGTCGATTTTACATGGAAAGAAGATCTGGCGATCCACCCCAAATTACGACCACTGCAACCGCCACTCCTCAAGCGCCTGCTGGAGCTGTTGAGTCATGACCGGGCAGGTGGGTGAAAGAGCAGGGTTGGAGGGTCCGAGGGTGATACAAGGGTTGGAGGGTGGCTGACAGCTTTCAACGATACCCTCGAATCCTTGTATGCTGCTATTGGCTATAAGCTGTCAGCCATCCTCGGCCCCTCGATCCTGGACCCCTCGGACCCTTATTTGTTACTGACAAGGATGCTCGAGTATTTCACCTTTTGACCATTTATCGACAAAATACCGGGTAAGGGTCAAATTCGTATTTGATTGTGTTGCAGCTTCTTCCAGGAGGTTCATGGTGCGGGATACCTGTTCCTTGTTTCCGAAAAGGGCATAAATTTTAATGCTGCGCTGAAAATAGGCCGTTGCCTGGTCATATTTTTTCTGCTGGAGATAGATCCTGCCGACGGCATTCAGGTTGTCTGCAAGGCCTGGATAAAAGTCGGATTGTCGATCGAGAGAGAGCGCTTTCTCATAGAATTCGATCGCCTGGTCATAGTCTGTTTTTTCAAGCATGAGACTTCCAAGGGAGCTGCAGACGGTGGCGTAAGCTTGGGTATTATCAGGTGTCGTGGCTTCGAGTGCCTGCAACAGAACCGTTTCAGCATCATCATACCGGTGCTGTCTGGTGAGCAGAATGCCTTTGTTGTTCAGTACATGCACAATGTTTTTTTTATAAGATTCAGCCATCTTTTCAGCGGTTTGAATGGTAGCCGCCGCCTCGTCGAGCCGATTGTCCTGGATCTGGATGGCTGCCTGGTTCGAAAGCGCCTGAATCGCACCATCCAGATTGTCGAGTCGGGAATAGATTTCATAGGCTTCCTGAAAAAAAAGAAACGCACTTTGAGAATCGCCGATATATCTATAAACATTACCGATGTTGTTCAGACTCATGGCGATATCGGGCAGGCGATCTGATGCTGTAAACAGTTCATGGGCTTTTGTAAAGGCTTCCAACGATTCCTGGAAACAGCCCCGCTGATACCAGGCAATGCCTTTTTGGAGCTGTTTCATGGCCGGGTGTGTTGGTGTTGGGTCTTTTTTAACGGAACCGCCACCACAGGAAAATACCAGGAGGAGCATGGATAAAAGAATGGAATATGTATATCGGTTCATAATAGCCTTTTTACTTTAAGCCGTTAGCAGCTAAGAGCTTATAGCTACCATTGCAAAATATTCCTGTACATACTAGTATTGTGAAGAAAAGTCAAAAACACTTGACAATCTTTAGGGGTTCCTGTAAACGGGCACAAACAAACCCGAAAGGATTTTCAGTGGCACACTTCAATTCAGGCAAAGACTATTATTACTGGTTTTATTATCAGACCGGCCTGCCTGAGTTGCGCTGAAAAGACCAAATAAGAAAAAGCGCAAAAAGCTGTGGGCAGACCGAAAGCCCGCGGCTTTTTTATTTTGAGGCCGTGGGGGAAACCGCACGGCTTTTTTGGTGCGGCAGATAAACGCAACCAGCAAAAGGTAGGTATGATGCAAAAGACACAGGATTTAAGAGTCGGTGGCTATAAACCACTTGTGCCGCCGGGAGCCCTTAAAGAAGAACTTCCGGTAAACGATGCTTCCACAAAAACAGTCATTCTCGGTCGGACGTGTATCGACAATATCCTGGAAGGTATTGATCGACGTCTTCTGGTGATTATTGGTCCCTGTTCCATTCACGATGAAAAAGCTGCTTTCGAGTATGCTGAACGGTTGACCGAATTGAGTAAAAAAGTCGAACAGACCATGTTTATTGTCATGCGTGTTTATTTTGAAAAACCCAGGACATCGGTGGGTTGGAAAGGCCTGATCAATGACCCGAATCTCGACGGCACCTGCGATATCCAGGAAGGTCTTCGCAAGGCGAGAAGAATTCTACGCCGTATCACGGAAATAGGCATGCCGGCCGGAACAGAGTTACTGGAAACCATTACACCTCAGTATGTGGATGACCTTATTTCCTGGGCGGCCATTGGTGCTCGAACCA
>JASJGV010000371.1:0-5771 GCA_033791325.1 Desulfobacterales bacterium
AGAATACAGAATTTCGTAAATCTCTCCATAAAGCTTATAGCTGTCCGGGCGTATAGTTCCGGGTAATGTTCAAAGATATTGTGGCCGCATTTTGGAAAAATGGCCAGTTCGCCGTCGGCAAGACTGCGAAAAAAAGCAACCCCCTGCTCGACCTCGAAAAAATGACCCCGGTCCGGATACATCACCAGGCACGGGCACGAAACATTCCCCAGTTCAGGCCGCAGGTCAAACATACCCATGCCATAGCTTCCCCCGTACCGACTGCAGAGGGCAAAAAAAGATTCGGCACGATCGGAACCGTGCCAGTCAATATATTTTTTCTGTATGTCGGTAGGAAGATCGTTATAGGTCGGGGGGAATTTCAGACGGTTGAAATCCTCCATGATCATTTCACTGAAACACAATGTACTAGCCGTCGTCAAGGTCATGACCTTATGAGAATATCGAGCCGCATAGTCGACACCTACCACCCCGCCCTCACATTGCCCGATAATGTGACAGGTTTCGATGCCTAGATGATCCACCAGTTCCGCAAGAGCCTCCACAGCTGCATCCCGAAAACCAGGACTCACATAATGCGCCTCAAAATCAACCCCACCATCAGATTGTCCGTAACCCCTTCGATCATAAACCAGCACACGAAACCCACTCGCCACCAGGATGGGGGTAATTTTTTCCCACATCTTGCCACAGGAAAAACCATTGTGAAGCAGGATAACCGTGTCTCCCTCTCCGGAAATTTCGTAATGGGTATTCAACCCGTCTATCGTGATAATGGGCATACAGATCTCCTCTAAGTTACCGTTTCAGAGCGTTTGACAGAATAACGTTCCGAAACCGCTCAGGCAAATTACGTCTGACGGAACATACCATATGACAACAGATAAACAACACAGAAGATTTTCGTGTTTTGGTTTTGAAGAGCTTTTAAAAGTCCAAATTTATGCGGTTTTGTAAAAAGTTAAAATAGAAAAACCTCTCAGCAAGCTACGGAGAATACGCTCGCTATTGCGGTTCAAGGCGTGCAATGTTTGCTATCATGAGGCGTAATTACCGTACATTGAATGATTTCAAAATGCAGCACAACGCAAAGCTGGACTTTTTACGAAACCGTCAGTTTTTCGTTGACAACCAGATATTACCGCGCTACATATTTCTCCATCAACTGATGGAAGCAGTGCATGGGATATGTTTGATGGACTCGCTGCATCGTTGCAACATATAGGGAATTTACACAACATGCCCTCCCCCCTTGAAAAAGCACGCCTGAATCCAGATTCCATGAAAGCCAAAATCCTGGCCGTTGCCCGAAAGCTGTTCGGTGACTACGGCTACAACGGCACCACCACACGATTGATTGCCGGAGAAGTCGGCATCGACATTTCAACCCTCTATTATCATTGGGGTGAAAAGCAGGACCTTTACGAAGCCCTCATTACGGACATCAACGAAGAAATCCAGCTGGAATTCAAGGAAGTCGAAAGAAATGTCAAAGGCAAACCCCTGGCGAAACGCCTTGATATCGCCATTGACATCCTGACGGATTATCTTTTTGACCATCCGGAAGTCTCCAACCTGATTCTCCACGATTCTTTCAACAAATCCAAACCGGCGGCGGTGCCTGATATAAAGATCGGCGATTTCACATCGAATATCGCCATAGCCATGGACCTGGCCGAAAGCAGGGCAGACGTATCGGTCCAGGCAAAGGCGCGTATTTTGACAGTATGGAACTGTGTTCTCAACTTTATTTCCGGGGAGAGTTTTTTCCGACCGATCCTTGACATCGATCGGCAGCAATACCTCGAAACAATCAAAGAAACATTGAAATTCATCATTGTACCGGCATTTACAAAAGAGAAAAAGGAGGAGACCTATGGCATTAAACCTTGATGCTGTCGGAAAAAAAATTGGTCCAATCTCCAAGGAGTATACATGGAAAGATGCTGTGCTGTATGCCCTTGGTGTTGGAGCCGGATTTTCCGACCTGGAATACTGTTATGAAAAAGATCTGAAAGTCTTACCCAGTTTTTCAATCACAACCATCTATGACACCATGCCTGAGGCGCTGGCTCTCACAAATGTGAATCTGGCCGGTATTCTGCACGGTGAGCAGGAATTGATATTCCATAACCCGATCCCACCCGAAGGGGTAATGAATATCAAGGGTGCCATCACTGACATGTTCGACAAGGGTGAAGGCAAAGGCGCACTGGTCATCGCCGAGAGTGAGGCCAGCCACTCGAGTGGTATCAAGCTCTTCACAGCCCGAAGCACTATCTTTTCACGCCTCGATGGTGGCTTTGGTGGTGAAAATCCCCCGGCAGAAACCTTTTCATTTCCTGACCGAGATCCTGACTTTACCGTCAATGCTTCGCCTTCTGAAACCCAGCCCCTGATCTACCGCTTGTCCGGAGATGTTTTCCCACTACATGTGGACCCGGAGTTCGCCAAGATGGCCGGTTTTGAAAAACCGATCATGCACGGTCTGTGTACCCACGGCTATGCCTGCAGAGCCTTGATTCAGGCACTCATACCGGGTCAACCCGAAAAGGCCAGACGGATGGCATGCCGTTTTACCAAACCCTTATACCCCGGCATGCCTTTAAAAACCCAGATTTGGAAAACCGGGGACGGTCAGGCGGTCTGGCGTGTGCAAAATATGGAAACCAATGACATCGTCATCGACCGGGGTGTGTTTGAATACGGCGATATCCCCAAGAATGAAATCCGCTTCGACAACCGTGTGGCAGTTGTTACCGGTGCGGGAGCAGGGCTTGGTCGCGCTTATGCCCTTGAGCTGGCCAAGCGGGGCGCCAGGGTTATTGTAAACGATCTTGGTGGCGCCCGGGACGGCTCCGGACAAGGCTCTTCGACACCGGCCGACCACGTGGTGGCGGAAATAAAGACCCTGGGAGGAGAGGCTGTAGCAAATTACGACAATGTCGCCACACCCGAAGGTGGTCAAAATATTATCAACAGCGCCCTGGAAGCGTTTGGTACCGTAGATATTCTCATCAACAACGCCGGCATCCTGCGTGACAAGAGCTTTTTGAAGATGGAACCGGAGAACTGGCAGTCCGTACTGGATGTCCATTTAAACGGGGCCTACCATGTCACCCGGCCGGCATTTGCCGTTATGAAGGACAAAGGGTACGGCCGCATCGTGATGACGACTTCGGCCGCCGGCCTCTACGGCAATTTCGGTCAGACAAACTATACCGCTGCCAAGATGGCTCTCATCGGTCTTATGAACACCCTCAAGCTCGAAGGTGAGAAATACAACGTCAAAGTCAACACCGTTGCGCCCGTGGCAGCATCGCGTTTGACCGAAGATGTGCTACCCCCTGATTTTTTCGAAAAATTGAAACCCGAGTTCGTGGCACCCATGGTCCTGTATCTTTCCTCAGAGAAGTGCCCGGTCACGGGCAACATATACAATGCCGGCATGGGCTGTTACAACCGTGCCGCCATCGTTACCGGTCCCGGTGCCGTGATTGGAAAAGGCCGGGAAATTCCTACACCGGAGCAGGTGGTTGAAGCCTGGGGGGACATCACCTCCCTGAAAAATGCCAAAGAATACACACAACTCAATGAACAGATCGGCGATCTTCTGGCGGCCTTTACACCCAGAAAGGCTGAGACAGCGGCATCTGACACAACTGCCGCCGGGTCCGTGGCAGATGTTTTCAATACCATGGCAGACACATTTAACGTCGAGGCTGCCGAAGGTGTCGATGTCATCTTCCAGTTCTGCATTTCAGGAAAAGATGGCGGAGACTGGGCCTGCATCATCAAGAATCAAACGTGCACCATCGATGCAGGGATAAACGACCAGGCTGTGTGTACGCTCAAGATGAAAGGCAATGACTTTCTCGATATGATGACCGGAAAACTACCGGCCATGCAGGCCTATACATCCGGCAAGCTGCAGATCGAAGGGGACATCATGAAATCCCAGCTTATCGAAAAACTGTTCAAAATATAAATCCGCTAAGCGAATTTATAAGACGCAGCTTCGCTGCTTTATTTAGACTGGATGTATCATGTTTTATATCCGCAAAAGCAACTTAATCCATAAAACATACGGTTAAATTATAAATAGAATCGCAAAGCAATTGTATCTATCGGAACGCGCAGCGATTCGATTAGGAGAATGAAAATGATTGGTATCACTTCATATGGAGCATACATACCGCGCCTGAGACTGGATAGAATGTCCATTTTTCAGGGCATGGGCTGGTTTGCGCCTGCTATCATGATGGTTGCCCAGGGAGAACGGTCCATGTGTAACTGGGATGAAGACACCCTTACCATGGCTGTTGCCGCTTCAAGAGACTGCCTCAAGGGTGTGGACAAACACACCATGGATGGGCTGTACCTCGCATCCACAACGCTGCCTTTTTCCGACCGTCAGAACGCCGGCATCGTGTCGGCCGCCCTGAACCTGGGCAGCAGGCTGATCACATCCGATTTTTCGGCTTCGCAAAAAGCCGGCAGCACGGCGTTGATCACTGCCCTCGAGTCCGTAAAGAGTGGCGAACGGAAAAATATTCTGGTGGCAGCGTCGGACAGCCGCGAAACCAAGACCGCTTATTTTTATGAAATGTGGTTTGGTGATGGGGCGGCTGCCTTTACCGTAGGCGACACCGATGTCATCGCTGCCTACAAGGGTTCTTTTTCCGTATCATACGACTTTGTCGATCATTACAGAGGCGCCCGTAAACAGTTCGACTACATGTGGGAAGAGCGCTGGACCCGGGATGCTGGTTACGGAAAAATTATCCCGGAAGCGGTTAACGGTCTCCTGGAAAAACTGGGCATGACCATGGATCAGGTGGACAAACTGGTCTACCCCTGCTTTTTCAAGGGCGATCATCGCAAAATTGCCAAAAACATGGGGGCTTCACCGGAAAAGCTGGTGGACAACCTCCATGAGGTCTGTGGTGAAATCGGTACGGCCCATCCCTTTTTGATGATGGCAGCTGCTCTGGAATCATCCAAGCCCGGTGACCATATCCTTATGGCGGGATTTGGCCAAGGGTGCAACGCACTCATGTTCGAAGTGACCGAACAGATTTCCAAGCTGCCCCCCCGCAACGGGTTTGACGGTGCCATCAACCACAAAAAAACCATTCATAATTACCAGAAGTGGTTGAAATTCAGGGGTCTGATTCAGACGGAGATGGGTATCCGTGCGGAAGCCCCGACCCAGACGGCCACCACCGTGCTCTGGCGCAAGAACAAGATGATTCTCGGATTGGTGGGTGGCAAGTGCAAAGAATGCGGCACACCCCAGTTCCCCAAAGCAGATATCTGTGTGAATCCGGACTGCGGCGCGGTCAAAAGCCAGGATGATTATGAATTTGCCGATGAGCCAGCCAAAGTGAAAACCTTTACCGGCGATCTCTTGTCGGTGTCCGTGGACCCGCCGGCCATTTACGGCATGGTTCAATTTGATGTCGGTGGCCGGATGATGGCCGACTTCACGGACTGCTCCCTGGACGAGATAAAGGTTGGCCTGCCGGTGCGCATGGAATTCAAGCGCAAGGGTGTGGACAAGGAGCGGGGATTTACCAATTATTTCTGGAAAGCGGTGCCGATTCCTGGTGCGGCTGTGGATGAGGATCAGATATCCTTTGACGGCAGGGTGGCCATCGTGACCGGCGCCGGTGCAGGCCTGGGAAGGGTCTATGCATTGGAACTTGCCAGACGGGGAGCCAAGGTGGTGGTCAACGATCTGGGAGGCGCCAGGGACGGTTCCGGAGAAG
>JASJGV010000372.1:0-10468 GCA_033791325.1 Desulfobacterales bacterium
ATATTGGCCTCAAACAGGCCTATGCAACGCAAAACGAGCCATATAAGGTGGTTTAAGGCCTCACCAAAAGCCGTATGGGCTTTTGCCCATCGCTTTATATTGCAGGCTATCACTTTAGATTGTCCGAATAGATAATTTTAATTTGTATACATGATTCTCGTCTATTTTGGTTTTTTCTTCGTTTCCTGTACCAATCAAATAGACACTATACAACGGAAAAATATCTAATAATCCGTGTTATAAGCGTAATTTATTTAAAACCTACGTGAAGTATGCGATAAATATTGACATATTATGATAAATCATGTTTCTTTATGAAAGCATTAAAATTAAAAATGCAGACCAACAGGTGAACCCATGGACATGATCGACAAAGAAATCTTAAAGATTCTTCAAGACAATGCGCGTATCAAGAAAAGTGAAATGGCCAGGGCGCTCAACCTTGCCGCCACAACGCTCCAAGAGCGTATTCGCAGGTTGGAGAATAAAGGTATCATTAAAAAATATCAGGTGGTTGTTGATCCTGAAATGATAGGGTTTTCCGTGCAGGCATTTGTTGCTGTCACCTTGGATAAACATGAATCCAGTGATATTCGTCATTTTGAAAAAAGCATAAAGACCATTCCCAATATAAAGGCCTGCTATCATTCAAGCGGGCGTTTTGACTATTTACTTCACGTCGTTGCCAGGGACCTGAACCAACTTGGTGTTCTGGTCAAAACCGGTATAACATCTCTACCGGATTTTGGTCGCTGCGAAACACACCTGGTTTTTTCGGAAATTGAAACATCTGAACAATGGCCATTTCTTGATGAACAGGCAATGGATTAAACTGAAGCATCATAAAAATTCGATGGAGGCATATCATGCAATCTTTTAATCCAGAACAGGCGCTATTGAACGCGCGCAGAGAATTTGGCGAGCATGGTGGTGTGGCACCCTCTGTTTCACGCTCGGCAACTTTTACGGTAATGCATCCAGGCACGATGCCGGAAATATTCAAGGGATTGAAAGGCCCGGAAGAGGGCGGTTGTTTTCTATACAGTCGTCACTTCAATCCCACCGTGGATGTCCTTTCCCGCTACCTGGCAGCCATGGAAGACACACAGGCAGCTGTCTGTACGGCCAGCGGCATGTCGGCCATTTCGTGTGCGCTTCTACAGGTTTGCAAAAGCGGTGATCATATTGTTGCCAGCGAAACCATTTATGGGGGGACCCATGCCCTGCTTGAATCCCTTTTGCCCCAGATGAACATTACGACAACCTTTGTGGACATTACCGATATTGAGGCGGTCAAAGGCGCTATCACCTCTGAAACACGTGTTGTTTTTACAGAGACCATGGGAAATCCCACGCTTAATATCGCCGACATTCCCGCCCTTGCCACCGAAGCCCACGACAGGGGAATCAAGCTCATTGTCGATAACACCTTTTCTCCCATGATCTTTTCACCCCATCGATTGGGTGCGGATGTAGTTGTCTATTCGCTGACAAAATATATCAATGGCGCCAGTGATTTGATTGGCGGGGCCATTTGCGCAGAGAGTCAATTTATCCAGGACTTGATGGATCTGCATACCGGTCGTGTCATGCTGCTGGGGCCGACAATGGATCCCCGTGTGGCTTTTGACGTCATCCAGCGCCTGCCTCACCTGGCCATACGCATACGCGAACATGGTTTGAGAGCTATTGCCATGGCTCAGATGCTGAAAAGAATGGATATCAAGGTGATTTACCCGGGTCTGCCGGACCATCCCCAGCATCAACTGGCCCATCAGTCAGGCAATGACGGTTATGGATTGGGGGGTATTCTGGCCATCGACTGCGGCAGTCGTGAAAAAGCGGAGGTCTTGATGGAGGTTCTGCAGAATGAAGAAAACTTCGGATTTATTGCCGTGTCTCTGGGCTATTTTGATACCTTGATAAGTTGTTCAGGTTCTTCTACATCATCCGAAATTGACCCCGAAGACCAGCAGAAAATGGGATTGTCACCCGGTTTGTTGCGTATCGCTTTAGGATACACCGGCAGCCTGGATGCTCGTCTGGAACAAATGAAAAGGGCTGTAGAAAAGGTGATGTTTTCCGGGAAATAGAGATGTTGTCCCCAACAGGTCGGGTATTTTGTGCAACTCTGGTTCAATAACGATGTGTGCAAAAAGAAAGACAACTTTTAGAGCGTTTGTGTCATCCTACCACTTGTAATACATGTTATCCTGCTTTCGCGCATTCAGCTTTTTTTCAAACCAGTCAATTCTCTTGGAAAACAATGCCCTTGTGTTGTGCTCTATATTCCCACCTGCATATGTCTTAGGGTGAAATAAAAACAATGTTTATTAATTTAAAATTATGAAATATTATTTCATTTGGCAGAATTTAATTTTGACCATTATCACTACAACCTATCTCAAAATAAAGATTAGTGCTTCTGGCAAGACGCGGGACAACGAAAAAGCGGAGCATACACGTAGTATGTGAGTGTTTTGAGCTGTTTCGCAACACCGTCAGGAGGACTTAGATTGCTTTGAGATAGGTTGTAAGCAGATTGGGAGGAGTACTATGTCAGACGCTTATATTTATGATGCAGGACGGACCGCATTTGGCCGCTATGGGGGTGTTTTGTCAACCACGCGCCCGGATGATCTCCTGGCTCATGTCATAAAAACCCTGGTAGAGCGCAATGATTTTGACTTGAGCATGTACGAGGATGTCATTGCCGGCTGTTCCAACCAGGCAGGTGAGGACAGCCGGGATGTTGCCCGTTTTGCCGGATTGCTGGCCGGCCTGCCCATTGAAACAGGCGGGATTACGGTTAACCGTCTGTGCGGTTCAAGTCTGGCAGCGGTTTTGGATGCTTCCCGCTGCGTAAGGTGCAATGAAGGCGAGCTGTTTGTTGCCGGTGGTGTTGAATCCATGAGCCGGGCGCCTCTGGTATTAGCCAAGGCCCAAAGTGCCTTTGCCCGGGTACAGGAACTGGCCGATTCAACCATGGGGGCCCGCTTTACCAATCCTGAAATTATCCGTCAATTCGGGGGCCATTCAATGCCCCAGACGGCCGATAATATTGCCGCCGACCTGGGTATTACCCGTGAAGAAAGTGACATTTTTGCGGCTGCCTCCCAGGCCAAATACGAAGCCGCCCGTGCAGACGGGTTTTTCAAAGATGAGATCATCCCCATAGAGATCTCCCAGGGTCGCAAAAAGCCAGCATTGCTGGTGGATACCGATGAACACCCCCGCCCGTCAACGAACATGGCAGGGCTGGCGAAATTGCGTAACTTGTTCGATGGCGGCGTGGTGACCGCCGGTAATGCTTCGGGAATAAACGATGGCGCATCGGCAATGATTATCGGTAGCGAAGAAGCCGGTAAGAAAGCCGGTGCCAAGCCACGCGGGCGGGTTCTTGCCGGTGCGATTGCCGGTGTACCACCTCGCGTAATGGGTCTGGGCCCGGTACCTGCCACAAAAAAAGCCCTGAAACGCGCCGGGATGCGCCTGGATGATATGCAGGTGATTGAATTGAACGAGGCTTTCGCTACCCAGGCACTGGGTTGCATGAAGCAGTTGGGTCTTGCCTTTGATGACCCGCGTGTCAACCAGAATGGCGGCGCCATTACCATTGGTCACCCACTGGGCGCAAGTGGTGCCCGTATCGCCCTGACGGCCTTGCGTCAACTGGAACGTACCGGCAATCGTTATGCCCTGGCCACCATGTGCATCGGTATCGGGCAAGGGGTCGCTGTAGTGATTGAGCGCGTCTAAAGGTCAAAGAAAGGTAGATTATGGAAACAACGGCAACACCGGAATTCAAACAATTGCATTCAAATGTTCGAAAATTGGTTAAAGAGACTCTCAACCCAATTTTTGAGAAGGTTGAAAAAGAGGCCAAAATACCCGAACATATAGCAGATAAATTCCGGCGCTTGGGTCTTTTCGGCATGTCGATTCCCAGACAGTACGGCGGTCTCGGGTTATCGACCATCGAGGAAATGTCCTTGATTGAAGAAATGACCTATACCAATGCGTGCTTCAGGTCCCGGGTCGGCACCAACAACAGTATCGGATCCATGGGCATCGTTTTTGATGGTACAAACAGACAAAAGGAACAGTATCTGCCCCGGATTGCTTCGGGTGAATGGACGACCTCCTTTGCCTTGACTGAACCCAATGCGGGTTCAGATGCCAGCGGTATTATCACCACAGCCGAATTGGATGGAGATCATTGGGTATTGAACGGTAATAAAATCTTTATAACCAATGCGGACACCGCCAGGCTTTTTACCACTATCGCTGTGACGGACGAAAAAAAGCGGGCCCGCGGCGGGGTCACGGCCTTTCTTGTGGAAAGAGGAACACCGGGTTTTTCCATTGGACCCACAGATCTCAAAATGGGTTTTAAAGGGTCTCACACCTGTGAACTGGTGTTTAAAGATTGCCGTGTGCCAAAAGAGAATGTCATCGGCGGGATGGAAATGGTGGGCCAAGGATTTAAGACGGCCATGCGTGTTCTTGACAAAGGCCGTCTGGTCGCAGGGGCCTGCGCCCTGGGGGCTTCCCAGAAAATCATGGACATCAGCATCGTTCATCTGAAGAAGAACCTGGCTTCGGAGAAATCCAGGGATGCGTTGCAGGCGGCTCAATTTGTACTTGCCGATATGGCCACTCAGATTTTTGCTGCCCGCCAGATGCTCTATCATTCCGCACGGCTCAAGGACGAGGGCAAAAATATTACCAATGAAGCCGCCATGGTCAAAGTGTTTCTCACGGAAACAGCCAGCAGAGTTGCCGACAGTGCCATGGACATTTTAGGGGAAGAAGGGTGTCTGACCAAAAATCAGGTCGAGATATTGCTTCGGGATGTAAGGCTATATCGGATTTATGAGGGCACCAGTGAGATTCAACGAACCATCATTTCACGGAATCTTTTAAAAAACTAGAATGCTATAACATTGACCATCCATATTATTGTCCAGGCAAAATGTCAGGAGGGGCAATCGTGACTTTTTTACAATTTGACAAAACACAAAAACAGATAAAAAAAGCTGTCAAAGACTTCATCAAGGGTGAATTTAAAAAAGAAGTGATTAACGATCTGGTTGAAACCTATTCATTCCCGGAAGACATCTGGAGAAAGGCCGGCGAAATTGGATTGATCGGTCTTAACTTTCCGGAGGAATATTCAGGTCAGGGAATGGGCACTTTCGAAAGCGTGCTGGTTGCCGAAGCATTATGCCGTGGTGATTCCTCGGTGGGCGCTTGCCTGTCCCAGGCCGGATACGGCGCCGGTCTGATCTTGCGTTACGGCAGTGAAGCCCAGAAAGTTGACTGGCTGCCGATGGTTGCCGAAGGGGAAGCGCTTTCCAGTATGGCTTTTACAGAACCGGGGATTGGTAGTGATTTAGAGCTATCGACGACGAGTGCTGTTAAACAGGGTGATCAATGGGTGATTAACGGCACCAAAAGCTTTGTCATGAATGGTGGGCCTTTATCAGGGTTTTACATTGTTTTGTGCCGGACCGATCCTGATGCGTCTTCAACGGCCAAAGCTTTCAGTAGTATTCTGGTAGAAGCGGGTCATGAAGGGATCGGTGTGAGCGATGTCGGCAGTCGATTGGGTCGTCGGCTGATGCCCCTCAGTGACGTAACATTCAAGCAGGTAAAAGTACCCCTGGGTAACCTGATTGGAAAAGAAAATAAAGGACTTGAGCAGGTCAAAACCTGTTTAAATGAGATTCGGATATTGGCCGCCGCTCAGGCTTTAGGGATTGCCCAGGGGGCGTTTGATCGCTCGCTGGGACATGTCAAACAAAGAGAGCAGTTTGGGCGTAAGCTTGCCGACTTTCAGGTCACCCGCCAGAAACTGGCTGAAATGGCGACGAAAATTGAAGCATCGCGCTTGTTGACCTATCAGGCAGCCTGGCAATTTGAAAACAACCAACGTGGGGATGAAAAACAAAGTGCCATGGCCAAGCTCCACGCTTGCCGGACGGCAGTTGAGGTCTGCGACGAGTCTATACAGTTGCTCGGTGGCTATGGGTACATGCAGGAATATGAAGTCGAACGCTATTTCAGGGATGCAAAGGTGGCAGAGATTTTTGACGGAACCCAGATCGTTCAAAAAAATATCATTGCGGATGAGCTGGTATAGGGGTTGTCAGAAAAACGTTCCGATTGAGGACCGTTTTTCTGCTACAAACCCTTATGCCGCGATCCTGCTTTCGGAACATTATTATGACAAGCGGTATAAAAACACGATCTAATTGTTGATCAGGATTCATCAAGCCATTCTTAGAAAGTAATCTTCAAGTAGTTGGGGGCGTTAAGAACGATTCTGATGGTGTTAAGTTTTAGGTGTTAGGTAGGCTGTCCGCTAATTGCAGATGGCGGCTTCCCATCTACTCAGTCCTCAGCCCTAACAGCCTACAGCCTAACAGTCTATTATCTCGTTGGTTAAAACGAAGATAATCAGTTCCCTGGGGCCGTGAGCACCGTGAACGAGGGTGGCCTCTATATCGGCTGTTTTGCTTGGACCGGTGATAAAGGCCATGCTGTGGGTGAGACCTTCGGCCTTTTGTTCGGGGTCCCATTTGAGCAGGGTGTATAGCTCCTTGAGATTGGAGAGGATCTGCTCCAGACAGACTACGGCGATGTGAATGGACGGTAGTAGAGAAACGTGCAGGGGACGGCCAGGACGGGTTTTCATTGTCAGGGTGGCGGTTTCCGCTAGAGCGAAGTCAGCTGAGGTGACACCGATCAAGGCAGTCTCGGATCGTTTGCGGAAAGCTTCTGCCGGGGCGTGGCGGGAATCGTCTTCTGGAAAGTAGACCGGAACACCTATAGGCTGCACGGCAGTGGTCAGATTCAGACTGTTCACCAGGGGATGATCCCAGGCCACGATGGATTTTTCATCGCCCCATTCCGCATCTCGGTCGGCTGTGATTCCGGCAATGGCCGCGGCGATCTGGGCCCCGTTTTCTACCGCCACGACCTTGGTGTTGATGGTTTTGGCTATTTCCGTAAACTTGTTCAGGAGGGTGAGACCTGTTTTCCGATCGCGGTCATGGATGGTTTTCATCAACGCCGTGTCATCGGCATTAGGGGCGGTTTGAATGAGGTCTTCAAATAGACGGGGTTTGGCATCTGATCGTCCGAGGGCTTTTTTAATGTTTCCGATGAAGTTAATTTGTTGGATATCTGTCATGAGATGCGATCCATAAAACGTTTAGCGGCAACTTTTTTGAAATCACGACTGCGGGTCCAGCCGCTTCCGGCAAAGGGGAGCCTGCGGATCATGTCATTTTTTCCGGGCAGAAATTTCTGACCCACAAAAGCTGTTTTTAGAAACCAGTCGTAAAGACGTGGGTTTTGTATCAGGGTCGACCAAACCCTGAAAGCAGCCTGTTCCAGGCGACTCTTCACCTGGACGTTCCATGTTTTATCCCCTTCGGCCAGTTTTTGGCGCAGCAGAAGCAGCATGCGCGGAATATCGATGTTGACAGGGCAGGCATCCATGCAGGCTCCGCACAGAGATTCTCCCTGGCAGAGGTCGGCATGACGGTTGATCCCGTTTAAAAGTGGCGTAACAACGGCTCCCACGGGCCCGGAATAGGGTGAGTTGTAGGCATGCCCACCGATTTCTCCGTATACCGGACAGACATTGAGACAGCCTCCGCAGCGTATGCAGCAAAGCATTTCTCGGAAATCGGGGTCAGCCAGGATTTTGCTGCGGCCGTTGTCGATAATAATCAGGTGAAATTCACGCGGTCCGGCGAAAAGACCCTTTTCACCCAGGCCGCCACGATAACTGACATAGCCGGCCATGCTCTGGGCGGCACCGCCCATGGAAAGCAGGCGGAAAAGGATGTCGTGATCCTTGAGGTCGGCAACCACCCGTTCCATACCCATGAAGGCAACATGCACCTTGGGGAGGGTCGTGGACATGCGGATATTGCCCTCGTTGGAAACGGTTGTGATATGACCGGTTTCCGCACATGCCAGATTGCATCCCGAGATTCCCATATCGGCTTTCAGGAATTTTTCACGAAGGGCTTTTCTGGCGGCCAGTGTCAGGGTGGGGGGGTCTTCGGAATAAGGGATGCCCAGCTTTTCTTGAAAGAGACGACCCACCTGTTGCCGGGTTTTGTGAATGGCAGGTGCGATAATATGAGAGGGCGTCTCTTCGGCCAACTGGATGATGTATTCACCCAGATCGGTTTCAACGGTTTCAATGCCGGCGGCAGCAAGAGCGTGGTTGAGCCCGATTTCTTCGGAGAGCATGGATTTTCCCTTGACCGCCATGGCCACGTCATGTTTTCGGGCGATGTCGAGACAGTGATCGACCGCAACCTGAGCATCCATGGCAAAATGAACATGCCCTCCGCTTTTACGAATGTTATTGGTCAGCGTTTCCAGTATAACATCGAGATTTTCGATGGTTCCCATCCGGATATCATGCGCCTTCAGACGGAGATCCAATCCTTCAGGAAAGTTCTGGTACCCCAGGGCTGCTCCTTTTCCGAACCGTTCTTGCAGGTTTACCAGCGCCGTGTGAAGTGCCGGGTTCGCTATGGCTGAGCGCGCTTTTTGGGTGTAGTTTGATGAATTCATTTATCCTTCGGATGATATTTGCACTTCGTGCGTTATTTGTCCTATCGGACGATATTTGCGCTCTGCGCGTAATTTTTTGTTGTTTATGGCCGGTGGCTTGCGGCCACGATAAATTACACGAAGTAAATTACCACAAATTACGCGTAGCAAATGACGAATATCATTTTCCCGCTAAAAGCTGGGCAATATGCAAAACTTTTATGTTCGATCCCATCCGGCTCAGTCTTCCCTGGATATTCATGAGACAACTGATATCGCAACCGGTGACGATATCGGCCCCGGAATCGATGATATTTCTGATCTTATCGTCTACCATGGCCGTGGAGATTTCCGGGTATTTAACGGAAAAGGTGCCCCCGAACCCGCAGCACCGGTCCGAATCTTTCATTTCGACAAATTCAGCCTGTTTTAAATGCCGTATCAGGCGCCGTGGTTGCTCCTTCACACCCAGTCCCCTGAGCAGGTGGCAGGAGTCGTGATAGGTGATTTTTCCGTCGTAAACAGCATCCGTGTCTTCAATTCCGAGAATATCCACCAGAAACTGACTCAATTCAAAGGTTCGCTGCCCCACCAGTTTTGCCCGTTCTGCCCACGCGGTATCGTCTTCAAACAGATCTTCATAATGGTTTTTCACCATGTTGACGCAGGATCCCGAGGGGCAGATGATCCACTCCGCCTCTTCGAATATTTCAATAAACCGTTTTGCGGCAACCCTGGCGGCTTTCCGATAACCGGCGTTAAAGGCGGGTTGTCCACAGCAGGTCTGGTCCCCGGGACAATCCACCTGGATGCCGAATCGTTCGAAAATCGTCAGCATGGCCTCTCCCACTTCAGGATAGAGACCATCCACCAAGCATTGCACGAATAGGGTTATCTGTTTAACAGGAATCATAGATATGATGGTTTTAGGTTTTAAAAAGAATTCTGTCTATTTATAGGCGTTGTCACGGGGAATGCACCCGCTGTTGCGATTCAATTTAAAGGAGATGATGGTTAATGTCAAAAAATTATTTTGCCATTTACAGAGCTGTGTATTAATCTAGGGCCTATATTGAACGATTCCTGCAAAGATGTCGTCACAGACTATAACGAATGGTGTTATGAAAATGATGGCCATGGGACTGAAGAGATCAATACTAACGATGCCGGTCCTGACGGCGAACTTCGATGGAGAAAGGATGTTCCAATGAGAATAAAAAAAGGACTGTTATTATCAATTATTTTGCTGGCAATGGCGTCTATGGCCCATGCCGAGGTGGACGCCCGGGTAGTGCAGACTCTCCAACTCAGCGCAACCCCACTTGATATGGCTATCCCCGGCAACGGACGGTACATTTACGTACTTACATCCGATGCCAAGCTGAAGATCTTCGAGAAAAACGGCAAACTGCGGGACACACTTGTGATGGACCCCGGCGTAGACCACATTAAACCTGGGCCGAGAGAAAATCAGCTTTTTTTGATTAACACCGCCGGCAACCGAATTCAGGAATTCGACCTGGATTTCATCCAGGAGATTCCCATTGACGGATCTCCCACCATGGGATCTATAGACGCACCGGTGGTGGTGGCGGTTTATACTGATTTTCAATGACCTTACTGCTCCCGGCTTGCGCCGATACTCGAGCAGTTGTTCGAGAAATATCCCCAACAGGTCACACTCGTATTCAAGAATTTCCCCTTGCGCAGTCACAAATTTGCCCGTCAGGCTGCCACCGCTGCCCTGGCGGCTCACGCCCAGGGTCGGTTCTGGGACTTTCATGATGCGCTTTTTGCCGACGACAGTGTGCTTTATTAGTCCAAGGTCGTAGAGATCCGCACCCGCCTCAATCTGGACAAGAGCACTTTTGATGCCCATCGCAGG